>CAYSOS010000095.1:0-1661 GCA_964432735.1 uncultured Candidatus Saccharibacteria bacterium | reverse complement strand
TTCGACATAATGTGGCCGATGTGGAAGACCTTGAAGGTGTTCGGGTCAGTATATTCGACAAGGACCTGCTTCCCCGGCCCAGAGGTGAGCGGCTCGGCGTCCTTGATGGCTGCCTCGGCGAAGGCGGCGTCCTTCAGCTTGAAGTTGATGAAGCCGGCGCCAGCGATCTCTACCGAAGCCACGAAGTCCGGCATGTCTTCCGTGAACTCGGCTACGATCTTTTCCGCCAGGGCACGAGGGCTGGTCTTGAGCTTCTTAGCGTTCGCGAGCGCGACGTTCGACGAAAAATCCCCGTGTTCGGGATTCTCCGGATATTCGAGGAGGATGGGGGCGCCTTCTATGCCAGCCTTGGCCGCCGCTTGGCTCAACCGCAACGCGAGCTCGTTCTTCATAAAAACATTGTAACAGAGCCGTGCCCGCTTGGCGATTTGACTTTTCTCGGTTTTGAGGATACATTGCAAGCGAAGCTCTTCATATGTATTTTGGAGGTTTTAGGACAGCCGGTAGCAGTAAGGCGCTGCTTCCCGCCTGCGATTGCGCGATCGCACAGAAAACCTCCCTCTCTTTCGAAAGATCCCGAAGGAGTGCCCGGGCACGATAGTTCTGACCCAGCTATCGTGCCCTTTTTTATTCCTCTATATCCCTATTTCTTCGCAGCTTTTTTCAATACTGCGTCTATCTTCTCAGCTATTTTCTTGAAGTCCCTCTCCTTCTTCCCTCGCGTCGTCTCTGCGGCAGTGCCCAGGCGGATGCCGGATGGGTCCATGGGAGAGCGGCTGTCGAATGGGATGGCATTCTTGTTCACGATGATGCCTTCTGCTTCGAGAGCATCGCTCGCGATCTTTCCCGTGACGCCACCTACCCCCTTTTCGTTGGCAGAACCTGTCATCCAGGTGTCCACGAGCACGAGATGGCTATCTGTGCCGTTGCTTATGAGCCTCCAGCCGCGCTTGGATAGCTCTGCCGCGAGAGCCGCAGCGTTCTTCACGACTTGAGCGGCATACTTCCTGAAGGATGGGCTATCCGCTTCCTTGAGAGCGACTGCGATGGCCGCGATCTGGTTTATGTGCGGGCCTCCCTGCAAGCCCGGGAAGACCGCCTTATCTATTTTCTTATCCAACTCCCGCGCATCTTTCTTTGCGAAGATCATGGCAGAGCGGGGACCGCGCAGAGTCTTGTGCGTGGTCGTGGTGACGATGTCCGCATACGGGAATGGAGACGGGTACGCGTCTCCGGCGACCAGCCCTGCGATGTGGGACATATCCACCATGAGGACGGCGCCGGAGGCGCTGGCTATCTCGCGGAGCTTCTTCCAGTCTATGATGCGCGGATATGCGGTGTATCCGGCCACGATGATGACCGGCTTCTCGTTGATGGCCTGCTCGAGGATCTGGTCGTAGTTGATCGTCTCGGTCACCGGATCTATGCCGTATGGCACCTGGACCCAGGCCTTGCCCGTGAATGAGACCTTGTGCCCGTGGTGAGATGCCCGCCATGGTCGAGGGACATGCCCATGATCTTGCCCCCCTGCGGAACAAGCGCGGCATATACTGCCAAGTTCGCCGGCGAACCAGAAAGCGGCTGGACGTTCACATGCCATTCCTTGGCATCTAGCTTGAAAAGCTTGAGGGCGCGCGCGATGGCCAGGAGCTCTATCTTGT
>CAYSOS010000094.1:0-1669 GCA_964432735.1 uncultured Candidatus Saccharibacteria bacterium | reverse complement strand
AAGATCAAGGCCGCATACCTCCACAGCGACGTGAAGACCATCGAGCGCATCACCATCATCACGGATTTCCGCAAGGGAAAATATGACATCCTCGTCGGCGTGAACCTCCTGCGCGAAGGCCTCGACATGCCCGAGGTCTCGCTCATCGGCATCTTGGATGCGGACAAAGAAGGCTTTCTCCGTTCCGAAACGGCCCTGGTCCAAACCATCGGCCGAGCCGCCCGCAACGTGAATGGCCGTGTCATCCTCTATGCGGACAACGTCACCAGCTCTATGGACAGGGCCATCAAGGAGACCGGGCGCCGCCGCGCGCTTCAGGTGGAGTATAACGAGAAGCACGGCATCACCCCGAAGACCATCGTGAAGCAGATCCACGACATCACCGACCAGCTCCGCACCGAGCACGACAAGGCCGTGAATGAGCTGGTGAAGATAGACGAGGAGCTAGCGCGCACCAATCCGGTCAAGCTCCTCAAGATGAAAGAAGAGCAGATGGAAGAAGCCGTGAAGAGCCTCGACTTCGAGACGGCGGCGCTCATTCGTGACGAGCTATTCAAGCTGCAGGAAAAGCTGGGCATGGCGAAGGGGAAGAAAGGCAAGGCCAAAAAAGATCCGAAAAAGAGATAAAAAGCGCCCAGCAAAGGAGGTGGGCGCTCGATGTTTTTGGAGTATTCATGGTCTGGAAAGAAGATACCATAGTAGGGTATAATAGCGCTATATACATCCATGCCTCCCGGCTCATCTAAAAAGGAGAAGATACTCATCATCGAGAGCGATGCCAAGTTCGGGGGCGCCCTCTCGGATGCTTTCAAGAAGCTCGGATATGCCGCTGTCACAGTAGCCAACGACGGCGCTTCGGGCCTCAAGGCCGTCTTCGATGACATCCCGCACGCTATCATCCTTGGCGTAGCGCTTCCCGGAGACGAGAGCTATCAGATCATCATCAAGAAGCAGGCCGAGCCCATGCTCGCCAAGATACCGCTCTACTTCATCTCCACCCAGGGCCTGCCCATCAACATGACCATGGTGCCGCAGGGCGCTGTCACGGAGTACATCATCTCGCTCCATGCCTCCCCTGCGGAGATCGCCGGCAAGGTGGACGCCAAGCTCGGCTATAGCCAGGCGCCGGCTCCCGCAGAGAGCGCTACGCCCCAGGCCGCCGCGAACGCCTCCTCCAAGAAGAAGCTCCTCTGGGTGGAAGACGACAAGCTCATCGGCTCTATCCTCGCCAAGAAGCTCTCTTCCTCCGGCTTCGAGCTCTTCCATGCCAAGAACGGGGAAGAAGCCATAGAGGGCATCAAGTCCTTCATGCCGGATGCCATCGTCCTCGACCTCGTCCTGCCCGGCATGAGCGGCTTCGATATCCTCCAGAAGATCCGCTCGGACAGCCGCTTCAAGAGCGTGCCGGCTATGATCCTCTCCAATCTCTCTAAGCAGAGCGACATAGAGAAGGCTAAGTCCCTCGGCGCCCAGAAGTTCCTGGTGAAGGCGTCAGTGTCTCTCGACCAGATAGTGGAAGAAGTCCGCGGCTTGTCAAAGTAGGGTTTCTAGGGTACTTTGTGGCCTGAACAGCAACCGAAACCAAATATCAAGGAGGTGCAGTATGTCACAGGAAAAGAAGCGCCGCATGTCGCTTGCCAGATTCTACGTGCTTCTCAAGGCTCTCCCC
>CAYSOS010000093.1:0-1705 GCA_964432735.1 uncultured Candidatus Saccharibacteria bacterium | reverse complement strand
GGACCGCGTACACCAAGGCCGACTACGGCAACGTCCGCCTCATCTTCACCACCCTCGGTTCGCTCTCCATGCTCCTGTTCACGGGTATTTGGGCGGCGGGCATAGGGGTTCGGCTCAAGGGCAAAACGCAGATCCCGCTCGGAGAATGGGTTGCCTTCATGTTCTCGGCCATACTGCTTATCTCGCTTCCATTCCGCTACTTCGATGCCCGCTATCTCTTTCCGATGCAGGTGCTGGCCATCATGTTCATTCCATACTCGGCGCATGTCATTCTGGGCGCTATCCCGAAAATTTCGCCACTGTGGAAGGCGCGGGTATGGCAAGGTCTGGTGCTCATAATCTGTATTCTTGGCTTCTATCAGCTCATGTTCGCTTCATACCTCGCGCGGACATATACAAGTACACGCACTGCAGACCTGACGAGATACTTCGGCTCGATTGCAACTTCCACATCAATTTTCTTCTATGACTCCACGCACGTCATACCGTTCTTCCACGGCACGAATTATTACCAGCGCATCGTCATATTCGAGAAATGGGTCTTGGGAAGCGATTTTGCTCCGGTGGCGGCGAAGGGAAGCGTTGACATGCTTGTCCTCAATCCCGAAATGTCCAAGGCAGACCAGAAGGTCTCTCTCAATAAATATGCTAGAGTGGCGCAATTCGGTGAGACAGAAATATACCGCAGAAAACAATAGTCATGGCAAAATTTAATCTCACCATCGTTATTCCCACCTACAATGAGGGAGACATCATAGAAGGTTCTTTGAAGCGGGTGGCCGCAGACCTGGGGGACCTGCGCACGAGGACGGAGATCGTCATCGCGGACGACGGGTCTGATAATCTGCCGGAAGTCGTGAATCGCTCCGGAAAATCTCTCGGCTTCGGTACCCTCCGAGTCATCCGGAACGGGGATCCTTTGGGAAAGGGTATTTCCATTCAGGACGCTTTTCATGTTTCGCAGGGAGCTATCGTCGGATTCATCGACGTCGATTTTTCGGTGGCTCCATCCTATGTGCACGATGCTATCCGGGAGATCCGCGCGGGCGCGGACATATGCATCGGCTCGCGGGTAGGAAACCGCTTCAAGAGCGACAACTCCCTCATGACGAGCCTGGCCGCGACGGCCTTTGCCTTTGCGCATCGGATGTTCATCTTCGGCTGGGGCAGGAGCTTTCCAGATACCCAGTGTGGCTTCAAGTTCTTCAGGCGGGAGGCGGCAGTAGACCTCTACCAAGGCCTGGTGTCCAAGGACGGACTCACGGATCTCGAGGTCTTGGTCAAGGCCGTAAAGCAAAAATACAAGGTTGTCGAGCTTAAAGTGCCGCGCATAAACGATCGGCAAGGCAAGCGGAAGCTCTCGAGGATATTCAGGCATGAGTCTGTGGCGCTCTGGAAGATTTTCTTAAGATACAGGCTTGGCTTCAGGGATTGAAAACAAAGACCGCGGCTCGAGGGCCGCGGTCTTTGTTTTTGTCTGTCTATCTTACATCCAGAGGGCAAGCATAAGCCCCATTACTGCAAGGAGCGCTAGCCAGTAGCCGGCATGGATGGCGAAGAGCTTCCAGGACTTGCCTTCCCAGGCCACCGACGAAAGAAGGATGGGCACAGAGAATCCGAGCCAGTTCCAGAACGCCGCTTGAAGCCCGGCCGAAACGCCGGAGATATGCAGGTATGCTTCTCCGAAGACAAGCGAGTGGGCGAG
>CAYSOS010000092.1:0-1762 GCA_964432735.1 uncultured Candidatus Saccharibacteria bacterium | reverse complement strand
GGACGACGAAGGACGGCATAGTTCGTCGGGTCCTATGACGTTAAGGGGCCCACTCACCGCAACGAGGCATTTAAGGAATACAAAGCCCAACGCAAGCAGATTGATGACGACCTTATCACGCAGATCAACAGATCGTGCGACATTTTCGAAGCCTTCGGCATTCCCATGTATGACAAGCAGGGCTTCGAGGCGGACGACATCCTCGGCACCATCGTGGAGCAGACGAAGGGGAACAAGGATCTGGAGATCATCATCGCTTCCGGCGATATGGATACCATGCAGCTCATCTCGGGCACGCGAGTCCGCGTCTACACTCTGAAAAAGGGCTTGAACGACACCATCATGTACGACGAAGCCGCCGTGAAGGAGCGCTACGGCTTCGGGCCTGAACTCATTTCTGACTACAAAGGCCTGCGCGGAGATCCCTCCGACAACATTCCGGGCATACAAGGCATTGGAGAGAAGACGGCGACGACTCTGATCACCGCTTTCGGCTCCATAGAGGACATATATAGGGAACTTAAGAAGGCTGGCCATGAGGCGGTGTTCGAGAAGGCCGGCATCACGCCGCGCATCATCCAGCTTCTCAAGGACAACCAAGAGGAAGCCGAGTTCAGCAAGATCCTTGCTACCATCCGCCCGGATGCGCCCATCATATTCAAGTTGCCCGAAAATACGTTCAGGGAAGGCCTCGATACGTCCAAGGTGAATGCGCTCTGGACCAAGCTGGAGTTCAGGACGCTTTCGCAGAGGCTGAAGCAGGTCATGGAAGGAAAAGCGGTAGCCCGGCCTGCGCCGCGCCGCATAAAAAGCGACGAGGAGATCCTTGCTGGCGGCGGGGACGAGAAGGTCGCCAGAACCAAAAAAACCGTGACGAAGAGCGCCGGAGCCAACAATCAGTCCATGTTCGGCGGCGAAGTGACCAACAAGGACGAGCTGGAGAAGACCTCCATCGCCCTCTGGATGGTCAATTCGAACACCAATGATCCGAAGGAAGAGGATATCCTGAATTTTGCCAACACGGACAGCTTCGAGGATGCGAAGAAAGCCGTCTTCGCGGAGCTCGACAAGAGGAACCTGCGCAAGCCGTACGAGGAGATCGAGCTGCCGCTCATCCCGATCCTCCACAGGATGGAGGAGAGAGGCGTGAAGATAGACAAGGCGCTTCTCGCTAGGCTATCCAAGCAATATCACGCCACGGCTGACGAGCTCAAGAAGAAGATCTGGAAGGAAGCGGGCATCGAGTTCAACATAAGCTCGCCCAAACAGCTGGGCGATGTCCTCTTCGACAAGCTCGGCCTCGGCGGCAAGAAGATAAAGAAGACTGCCGGCGGAGCCCGCTCGACCAAGGAGTCTGAGCTCGAGAAATTGCGCGGAGACCATCCGGTCATCCCGCTCATCCTCGAGTACCGCGAGCTGACCAAGCTCCTCGGCACATATATAGATGCCATTCCGCCCTTGCTCGACGGGCGCGATCGCGTGCACACCCATTTCATACAGGCAGGCGCCGCAACTGGCCGCATGGCCACGCAGAATCCCGGCGTGCAGAACATCCCCATCCGCACAGACTTGGGCCGGGCAATTCGCGGGGCTTTCATCACGGACAAAGGCTGGTCTCTTGTCGCTCTCGACTACTCGCAGATCGAGCTGCGCATCGCCGCATTCCTGTCCGGCGACGAGAAGCTCATCGAGATCTTCCGCAAAGGGGAGGATGTCCATCGCTCGGTGGCGAGCTAAGTATTCAAGGTGCCGCAGGACAAAA
>CAYSOS010000091.1:0-1792 GCA_964432735.1 uncultured Candidatus Saccharibacteria bacterium | reverse complement strand
TACCGAGCGGAATATCCACGTTGACGTTCTGCAGGCTGAATTTTGACGCGCCGCGGATCTTGATCTTGCCTTTATCCGCCGTACGACGGTGTTCAGGAACATCGACCATGGCCTCTTCGCGCAGGTACGCGAGCGTGCGCGAACCTGATTTATTTGTCTTTGCGGTCAACAGATCCTCGAGCCAGCCGGCGGCGACGATGTTTCCGCCGTGCGTGCCCGCACCCGGTCCGATGTCAACGATATAGTCCGCCGCGTAAATAGTGTCTTCGTCGTGTTCGACGACGAGCACGGTGTTTCCGAGATCGCGCAGATGTTTGAGCGTTTCGATCAGCTTTTCGTTGTCGCGCTGATGCAGACCGATCGTCGGCTCGTCGAGCACATAGAGCGCGCCGACAAGACCCGAACCGAGCTGTGATGCCAGGCGGATACGCTGGGCTTCGCCGCCGGAGAGCGTGGATGCCTTTCGATCAAGGGTCAGGTATTCGATGCCCACATTCACCATGAAGGAGAGGCGTGCCTCAATCTCTTTCAGGACCACCTTGGCGATCTCCTTCTCGGCTGATGTGAGAGCGATGGAGTCGAAATACGGTACGGCATTCTCGATGGACTGGGCAGTCACGTCCACGATGGACTTGCCGCCGATCTTCACGTGGAGAGCTTCCGGGCGCAGGCGGGCGCCGTTGCAGACCAGGCAGGGCTTGTCGCTGAAGATGCTCTCGGTGCCAATGCCGTTGCAGGTTGGACAAGCGCCATACGGCGAGTTGAAGGAGAACAAGCGCGGCTCGATCTCCGGATACGAGAAGCCGTCGTACGGGCACATGAACTTCACGGACATGAGCTTCTCTTCCCCTTCGGTGTTCTTGGAGCCCGGATACTCTATCTTGATGAGGCCGTCCGCCTCGCTGATGGCGCGCTCCAGAGCCTCCGAGAGGCGCTCGCGGGCATTCTCGACCTGGGCCTTGTCCACGAACTCGGAGACGAAGATCTCGTCCACCATGACGTCTATGTCGTGCTTCTTGTTCTTCTCGATAATGATCTGCTCGCGGAGGCGGTAGTCGCGGCCATCTACACGGACGCGGTCGTATCCCTTGCCGAGGAGATCATAGAGGAGCTGGTAGTATTCGCCCTTGCGGCCGACCACGACTGGCGCCCAGACACGGATCTTGGCTTCGGAGAGCTCCACGCCGAAAACCTTTTTGGCTCTGCTGGAGCGCTCCGTGATGTTCTTGAGAACCGCTTCAAGGATCTCTTCCTTGGTGATGCGGTGGATCTCCCTGCCGCAGACGAGGCAGTATGGCTTCCCTACGCGAGCGAAGAGGATGCGGAGATAGTCGTATATCTCGGTGATGGTGGCCACTGTGGAGCGGGGGTTGTTGGAGCGGGACTTCTGGTCTATAGCGATGGCCGGCGATAGGCCGAGGATCTCATCCACGTCCGGCTTCTGCATCTTGTGGAGGAACTGGCGGGCGTATGCGGAGAGGGATTCCACGTACCTGCGCTGGCCTTCGGCGAAGATGGTGTCGAAGGCAAGCGAAGACTTGCCGGAGCCCGAAAGCCCCGTGACGGCGATCATGGTATTGCGCGGCATCTCGACGGTGATGTTCTTCAGGTTGTGGGTGCGGGCGCCGCGGACGATGATCTTGTCGTCGCCGGGAGCGCTTGCGTGGAAATGCTTGCGCGGATTCTTGGCAGAGGAAGAAGAGGAAGCTGGCCTGATTTTCGCGAGCAACACAAAAAACGCCCAAGAAACAAAAAAAAACCGGTGAATCCGGGCGACCCCGCGCCGGGCGAC
>CAYSOS010000090.1:0-1818 GCA_964432735.1 uncultured Candidatus Saccharibacteria bacterium | reverse complement strand
TTCCCTATCGCAGCGGAGTGCCCATTCGGGATGTGGCCCGTGTAGCTCACCAGGAGCGATCCATCTGAGATCCTGACCCTGAAGACCAGCGAAGGGTCTGTGCTCGTGATGCCGTATATATAGGTGCCATCCGTCGCGATGGCCGGCCTGCGGCCGACGTCGATGCTCGTCGTGCTCACGATGGCCTTCATGAGCAGGTTGTGGGGATCGAGAGAATATATGGAGAGGCGGCCGCTGCTGGAGAGCTCGAAATACACCTTGTCAGTGACAGGATCATAGACCACAGACTGCACATCGCCGTCCTCTGGAGCGTTTATCAGCTGCGGGCGGGACAGGTCGGCCTCATCGGTGAAGAATGTCAGCTGATTCCTTGGGTATGGATTGCCCGCCTTGTCAGCCATGCCGATGACGAACCGGCCATCTGCTTCGGCCGTGCCATGCGCATACGCGAAGATTTTGGGAGAAGCGGCGATGACGCGGGCAGTCCCGAGAGAAGCCTTCGGCATGATGGCGGAAAGGACCGTATCAGGATTCCTCTTGTAGGGCGAGATGCGGGCTGTGGTCGTAGCGGCAGCGGCTTTCTGCGAAGCTTCGGCCTTCGGCAGGGCCAGCGCCCTATCATATCTGCATTTATATACAAAAAAGCCGGAGGCGGCTCCGATCAAGACGAGCAAAATCGCCACAGCCTTGTTCATGCGGAAAGTATATCACGCTCTATGCGGCTGCGCGCGCTACTGCTTCGCAGCTGTGAATGAGAACCGGTAGTCGCTCTCGGAGATATTGTGCCCGGAAACAGGATACGGCGAGGCGTCATCCAGGATGAAGATGGTGCCGTTCGCGGCCAGCGACTTTCCGGATCCGAGGATGGTCGTCGTGGACATGCCCGGGCTCCAGTCCGCGGTCACGGCTATGCGCACCCTGCCGGCTTGGATGCAGCGCACATCCGAAGGGCAGCGGCTGTCTTCCACGACAGCAGAGACGCGGATAGTGGTGCTCCCGACAGTGGCTGGATCCTTGATGCCGACAGCGAACTTCGACCCGAGAGGATATATCTTGCTGCTCGGAACGAGCTCCTTGTACGAAGCCACTTTTATAACGCCCGCGATGTCATATGTCTGCCAGTGAGCGTCGTTGAGAGCCTCAGCAGGCACGAAGAGGCCCGTGACCGAATATGACCGGCCCATCGGGAGGCCGAATGCGGACGCGCCCGTGCCGCTCCAATCGAGAGCATAGTACGTTCCATCATCAGCCTTCATGCCGAAGGCGCATTCCATGGTGGAGGGGCCGTTACCCTTCTGCGGCAGGCAGGCGGACTGGCCGGTCACAGTCGTGGTGCTCAGCATCATCTCTGAAGGGATGCCGGGTGAAGCCGGATGACGCATAGAATGCTGAAGGGCCCAGGCCGCTCCGACGCCGAGCGCGATGAGGACCAGGAGCGCGATGATGAGGTTTTTCATGTAAAAAAGTATACCATTAGCGGTACTGATATCATGAGACGTATGAAAGCCGCCTTTCATACGTCTTGTAGTATACTGTCTACATGACGACCCGAACCAACATCCCCCATGCGATGACCACCACGGCTTTCGAGCTCCCCGGCTACAGGGTGACCAAGAGCCTCGGCGTGGTGCGCGGCATCATGGTCCGCTCGCGCTCCATCTTCGGCAATATCGGCGCCGGCCTGCAGACCCTCTTCGGCGGCAACATCTCCCTCTTCACGGACCTCTGCGAGGAGACCCGCGAAAAGACCTTCGACCTCATGCTCGAGCATGCGGCGGCCTTGGGCGCCAACGCTGTCATCGGCGTGCGCTATGACGC
>CAYSOS010000089.1:0-1896 GCA_964432735.1 uncultured Candidatus Saccharibacteria bacterium | reverse complement strand
GTCGACCGTCGGCTCTGGATCCTGCCACGAGAACAGATCCGCAACACCGGGATGACCACGGTCCAGCTCCCCAAGAGGCACGAATGGCAGGACCTGGGAACCGAGCACGGCCAGTTTGTTGTCGAGCCGCTCGATCCCGGGTTCGCCCTCACCGTCGGCAACGCGTTCCGCCGCGTGCTCCTGTCCTCGATCGAGGGCGCGGCGCCGACCTGGGCCAAGATCGAGCATGTGCTCCACGAGTTCTCGTTCCTCCCGGGCATCATGGAGGACACGCTCGACGTGCTCACCAATCTCCGTAAGGTGGTCTTCAAGCTCCATGGCGAGCGCAGCCGCGGAAGCCGCGACGAGAAGCAGCGTGCGGGCCGTTCCCCATCCCCAATGGTCCGTGATCCAGGCAAACACCGAGGGCGAGGCGGCGTTGACGACGAGGACGGGTGTGGCGATGGCGCCGAGCACCGCGCCGTAAGCCTTGGAGCCGAACAGCGCGAGAGGCACCGCGCCGCCGACGATGGTGAAGACCCCCTCCGAGGGCCCCCTCCGACGCCTGAAGGCCCCGACCAGGGCCCTCCAGGGCGTGGACAACATATACGACACGGATCTCCTCAAGCCCGTCATGGACCTCATGGCCAAGGCGCCGAATGAGCTCAAGAACAAGCGCATCATCGCAGACCACCTCCGTGCGAGCGTATTTCTCATCGCGGACGGCGTCACGCCGTCCAACACTGACCGCGGATACATCCTGCGCCGCCTCATCCGCCGCGCCATCATGAATACCACGGACAAGAAGCTGGACGAGAAGCGGATCTCTCAGTTCGCAGAGACGCTCATCGAGATATATAAGGGGGCATATCCGGAGCTGTCCGCGAAAAAGAGCCATATCATGCAAGCCCTGACGGAAGAATCTTCCAAATTCGCGGAAGCTTTGGCGAATGGCTCGCATGAATTCGAGAGGCTGGCAAAAGCCGGCAGCATTTCTGGCAAAGATGCCTTCCTTTTGTTCTCTTCATACGGCCTACCCATAGACGTCAGCAAGGATCTGGCAAGAGAGAAGGGGATTTCGATAGATGAAAAAGGCTTCGACGAAGAATTCAAGAAGCACCAAGACCTCTCTCGCGCTGGCGCTGAGCAGAAGTTCAAGGGCGGCCTCGCGAACGCGGAAGATCCGCAGGTCGTCCGATACCATACGGCGACGCACCTCCTCCAGCAGGCCCTTCACGACGTCCTCGGGGAAGAAGCCGGCAGCCAGAAAGGCTCCAATATCACTGCCGAGCGCCTCCGCTACGATTTCACCGGCTCCAAGCTCACGGATGAAGAGAAGAAGCAGGTAGAAGACATCGTGAACGAGAAGATCGCCGCAAAGCTGCCGGTCCAGCAGGTCACCATGCCCAAGGCCGAAGCGGAGAAGACCGGCGCGCGGCATTTCTTCGGCGAGAAGTACGGGGAGGAGATCTCCATATACTTCGTCGGCATGGATCTCGCATCTGCGTACTCGAAGGAATTCTGCGGCGGCCCGCACGTGAAGAACACCGGCGAGCTCGCCGGCCCCGAAGGGAAGTGGAAGTTCAAGATACAGAAAGAAGAGGCGGTTTCGGCAGGCGTGCGCCGCATCAAGGCGGTGCTTGGATAGTTCGGCCACCCCCTTCGTGATATACTTTCTCCATGATCTTCGCTCCCTCGCGCGCCGGGAAAATACTTCTTGTGCTTGAGATCCAGAGCTCCATCGCCCGGTCATCGCTCATATGGCAGCGGGAAGGCCACGCTTCCCACATCCTCTTCGTGGATGAGCAGGGGATCCCGTTCAAGACGGACGTCGGTACGGCATATTTCATCAAGACCACCCTCAAGGCCCTTTCGGAGACCATACCGGATACTATTCGCTTGCGGACGACTATCCCC
>CAYSOS010000088.1:0-2046 GCA_964432735.1 uncultured Candidatus Saccharibacteria bacterium | reverse complement strand
AATGGCGCAAAAAACAACCACAGGGATCACAGCGGGCACCAAATTCCCCAAAGTCATAATGGCTGATACCCGCGAGGCCAATGCGCGCGGCATGCCGAAGGTCATCGGCGCCGGCGTGGCGGAATCCCGCGGCCTCCGGCACGGCTATGTCACCAATATCCGGGACGTAGCAGCGAGCGTGCGGAAAGCGGTCAAGGCGGCGGAAGACAAGGCCGGCGTGAAGGTCAAGAAGGCATTCCTCGGCATCGGAGGGATCGGCCTTTCGAGCGCTGTGGTCTCGAGCTCGGTCGTGACCTCGCGCGCGGACGCCGAGATCACCCAGCTCGACATCGACAAATTGCGCGAGCAGTGCGAGAAGGACATCCCCAAGCACCAGATCGCCAACCGCCGCATCATCTATGACATCCCGCTCCAATATAAGATAGACGGAGCCGCCGCCCTTTCCAGCCCGCTCGGCCAGACGGCGAACAAGAGCGAGCTCAAGACCATGTTCATCACCTGCCTCGACCATCACGTGGCAGATCTCATCGCCGTCGTGAACGAGGCCGGCATAGAAGTGGAAGACGTCATGGCCGCGCCTATCGCGGCAGGCTTCGTGACGGTGTCGAAGTCGCAGAAAGTGGCAGGCTGCGTCCTTGCCAACATCGGAGCCGAGACCGTTTCAGTGGCTGTCTTCGAGAACAACATCCCGACATCGCTCGAAGTCTTCCCCATCGGCTCGACTGACATCACCAACGATATCGCCCTCGGCCTCAAGGTTCCCCTCGAAGAAGCGGAGCAGATCAAGATCGGCACCATCACCGGCTCGACATTCCCGAGGAAGAAGCTCGAAGAGATCGTCACGGCCCGTCTCTCCGACATCTTCGAGCTCATCGAAGCCCACCTGAAGAAGATCGGCAGGAACGGACTCCTGCCCGCAGGCATCGTCATCACCGGCGGCGGCTCGGCGCTGAATTCCATCGACACCATGGCCAAGATGGCCCTGAAGCTTCCCTCCCGCATTGGCTCCATCGGCATCGGCGGCGACAACAAGCCCATGTTCAAGGACGCCACCTGGGCCGTGGCATACGGCCTCTGCATCTGGGGCGTTCACGCCGAAGAGAGCGGCGAGATAGACGCGACCAAAGATTTCCTGAAGAATGCCTGGCGCGCCACCACCCGCTGGTTCAAGCAATTCTTGCCCTAGCCATGGTGCTTCCCGGACATCTCGGAGGAGGATATCTCGCTGCTCGGGCGGTCTTGGCCCTCGCACCAGCCGCAGCGGCGACATTCTCGCCGACCCAGACCGCGGCGCTCCTCGTCATCGGCACGCTCTTCGGGGACGGGCCTGATCTGGACCTCATCTGGTACTCATTCAAACACCGCATCCTCAAGTCTGCAGAGCATGACAACCACCGCGACTACGCCACCCATGCCCCTGTGGTCTGGCTCGGCATAAGCCTCTCCGTCGTCCTTGCGGGCTGGCTCTTCGGCTCGCTCTTCACGCAATTCGCGGGCTGGATGATCATCTCAGGCTCATGGGCGCATCTTCTCCTCGATTCCATCGAATACGGAGTGATGTGGCTCTGGCCCCTCTCGCACAAGCGCTTTTGCATCCGCCATATCGAGCACATCATAGATCTCGAAGCGGTGGAGGGCGAAGAAGGCAGCATCAGGCGCTATTGGAATTTCATCACCAAAAAATACGTTCACTTCTGGAGCATGCCTCTCGAGATCGTCATCACTATCGTCGCTGCGGTTGTCGCCGTGATAGACGCCATTTCTCTTTTCTCAAAATAATCCATTGACACGGAGTGGCGCAGTTTTAAGCGATGCTCCTAGAATATCTTTGCTCAGCTTTGTAAACTGGGACACGCTTCTCAATATCTGTACATAAATCTATATGATCCCGGAGAAGTAGCCTCTCGGCTCGGCCCGCTCGACCGCCGCCGCGCATCAGCACACAAAAACTTGCGCGCCGAATTTAACTTGATATGATACACCGCATGCCCAACATCACGCCTGACATCGAAGCATTCGCCCGCATCAAGGTCCTCGGAGTGGGCG
>CAYSOS010000087.1:0-2052 GCA_964432735.1 uncultured Candidatus Saccharibacteria bacterium | reverse complement strand
GCGCCTGCTTCACACGCAGGAGGTCACAGGTTCGAGTCCTGTCGCGCCCACCATTCATTTCAAGCTAAGTGATTGCCAGAGGCATTAAGGGACGTTCGTCGGTAGAAATTCGCGCCTCAGTCTCCCGATTCCAGTTTGTCCAGGAGGTCGTGCACAGCCAGCTTCGAATCTCCAGACATTTCACATCCGGCACTCTTCAGGAGGCGGTTGTAGCGCTCCCTTGCGATGGCGATTGATTGAGCTTTGATTTCGGCGGGCGGCTCTGGCACGCATGTCAGGAACGTCTTCACGAACGTGTCAACGAATGCAAAGAGAGCTTGCTGAGCGCGCATGACGCGGTAAATGTCTTTGTTGATCCGCACGCAGCTCGCCGCAATTCTCTCCTCCATCCCCGACCAAGTCTTCGTCGTCCTTGAGCGCCTTCTCGACTGCGGATCGGATGAAATCGCTCGGTGTTCTGAAGCCGCCATCCTTCACTGCCGCTGCGGCATCGATGGAACTCCTCTAAGTACTAATTGACTGCAGAAGCCTGGATGGGACGCTTTCGCGGCCACAAGTAGGCATGTCGGACAAGTGGAGACAACGGTTCCGGAACGTCGGACGGGATAAATGCGAGACGCGAGCCGAGTTGCGGCCAAAAGAAAGGGCACGAGTCGGACAATCCTTTATGTTCTACTACCGCTATCCTGCCGCTGACATCAACGTCTTGGCTGCGCCAACACCGGCGAAGACGCCGAAGAACGCCGAAACCTGCCGAATAAGTTGAAATTTGCCGAAACTCGCCGTAAACTGCCAAAAAGATATGCCCGACAACGCTCGAACGCGCCTGGCGGCCTTAAGCGAGAGAAAGCCGCGTACCAAAGCAGCTCAGGCACGATCTCTATGGCCCGAGATCGAGGCGGCGCTCGAAAAGGGGCACAGTCTCAAAAGCGTGTGTGAGTGTCTTGAGGCGGATGGCTTGAGTATGACAGTCCAGACGCTTGGTTCCTACATGACGCGCATGCGGAGGATGCTGGCACTAGGTGACCGGCCCGCGGTTTCGCGCGACCAGCAACATCGAATACGGGCCGTGAAAGATCATGATGAACCAGCAGTGGTAACAGCCAACAGGAGCAGCAAGACTTCACTCGATCCACTCGCGAATATCCGTGAGAGGTTGGGAGAGCGAACTGGCTTCGACTATCGTCCGGAATTGGCTGATCCGAAGAAACTTATCTGACTCATATACTCTAGTCGGCCAGATGTGCGCGAACGTCATTTTCGGCCCGACTTTGGTTTCCGTTTCAGTTTTGGTCCCTGAGCCCGCTCCGCCCGTAGCGCTTGCGACAGGTCTTCCCCCCTAACAACCCGCCGCCAGATGAGGGCGTGCTGTCGGTGCGCCCGCACAAGCCACTCAGGCGGAGAGTGAATTCCGCTGTAAACGTTGCGTTCTCCCCAAATGACCCATACAAGCTTCCGCCTCCCTAGGTACTTCTTTACAAGGTCCTCGCGAAGGTACAGCAGGTGTCCACTGAATCCCACAGGTGCGCTAAGGGAAACGGCGGCTTTAGTCCCATCTGGCAAAACCTGATCGAATGATTGCGGTATTCCTCGAAGATCAAAAAAGCGTGAAAAGGTACGGGAGGGCATATATGCTCGGCCGGCCTGGTTGAGTGTGCTATGGTAGCTCTCCCATCCAAAATTGTGCGCGAGGATCTCGACATCGATTGATGTGCCATCGAGCGCTATGACGTCCTCTCGATATAAAGCCCTCTCGTCGTCCTCAACATTGCGACCGAACTCAGGGCTCCACGGGATCTCTCCCGCGAATGTGTAAATAGTTTTGGGTATCCTGGGTAGCCAGTCATTTCCCGGATATTCCTTTTTATGCAAGGCATCCGCAAGCTTAGCCGCATCTCCGTCCTTGACGACTAATGCACGCAAAAAACCGAACACGTCCCGGTCGGGGAGCTTAATTCTGGAATTCAGGTATCCGCAAACTGCTATCCAGGGGCCGGAGCATATTCTCATCGAAGGATGAGCCTGAACGAAGGTGAGAGTATATGGAGAGCT
>CAYSOS010000086.1:0-2167 GCA_964432735.1 uncultured Candidatus Saccharibacteria bacterium | reverse complement strand
CCGAGAATGTGCCATACGATTTGATATCTGCCACCCGCGGCCGGCCCTTGGTGAGCGTGCCCGTCTTGTCAGTGAGGATGTAGCGGAGCTTGGAGAGCTGCTCGAAGGCGGCCGAGCCCTTCACGATGACGCCATCCCGGGCGGCGCGAGCGATGGCCGAGGTGAATGCGAGCGGGATAGCCACGGCGATGTCATCGGCGCAGACCACGAGAAGGACAGCCAGGATCTCGCGAGTCGAGAGGCCGAGAACGTACATGGCCACAGCCGCGACAAGCGACAGAAGGATGTACCACTGGGTGAATCTGTCTGCGGCCCGCTCCGCCGTGTTCTTGGCGCGGCTAGCCTCTTCCACCAGGGCGATCATCCGCGCAAGGGTGGTGTCGGAGCCGACGCGGTCTGTCTTCACCACTATGGAACCGGATTCGTTCAGAGTGGCCGTGGAGACATGATCCCCCGGCTTCTTCGGGACGAGCTCGCTTTCGCCGGTGAGCGACGATTCGTCTATGTCAGCCATGCCCGAGACCACCGTGCCGTCTACGGGCACCTTGTCTCCCGCTTCGACGATGACCAGGTCTCCCGGCTTCACCTGGCTTATGTGCACATCCCGCACCGCTTCTCCCACTTTGAGCCGCACTTCTTCCACGTGATATTTGAGGAGGCTCTGGATGGTCTTCTTGGCCTTGGCCGAGGTGATCTCCTCAAAGATGCGGGCGAAGGCCAGCATGAGGGTGATGAAGGCGGCAGACCTCCATTCATGGGCAAGCAGCGAAAAGCCGAGTGCCAGAGTGGCCAGTAGATCCACAGATAGGCGGCCGGCAAGGGCAGACTTTCCCGCGCTCACAGCGACCGGCACGATGCCCAGGAATGAGAATACCGCGAGCGCGATGGTGATGCCCGCGGCCTGGACGAAGAAACCGGCGAAAAGGGCCAGAGCCGTGAGGGCGATGAGGCCGGCATCGAAGCCGAAGGAGATGCGCTCCGTGAGCGCCGCGAGAGACGAGCTGGAAGAGCCGGGCGGTTTCATGTCGCCTCTAGTATATCAAGTCTTTCGCTGTAAAATAGATATGAGAAGAATACATTGACAATGTATATAAAATAGCGTAAAAATAAATCAGTCAATCCACCCTCGTTCTTCCAAAAAGCTCCAAAAATGAAAGCACTCAAAGACATTCCCTTGTCAGGCAGCTTCACCTCCCTGGCTCTCTTGCCGGCATACCTCCTGATACCGCTGACTAACAACCTTTGGCAGTTCTGCGCGATCCTCCTCCTTACCCTGGCGCTCATGTACAGCGCCTACGTTTTCGGATTCAAAACCGGACTGGGTCGGGCCATGCCGATCAGATTCCTCCCGAAGGCCGCCCACTTTGATGTGGTGAGCCACTATATCGAAGACGGCACAGACCACTTCGTCTTGAGGACCAAAGACGGCAGACTGATCCTTGTGCGGCATCCGCGATGGTCGCATCCAAACCACGTCGACTACAAGGGTTCCGGCGTGATAATCGGAATGGTGTGCTCGTGGAATGGGCACATGCTCATTCCCGTCATCTAGCCATCGATCCGCTGACACACAAGCTGAGCGTCCGCACGTTCGGCTTTTTTATTACAGCGCTATTATTTTCCTTATAGAGCATCCCTTCTCGTGCCGAACGAAATCCCAAGCTTTACAAGAAGCGTAATCACAATGAACGCTAGCCAGCCGCAGGCGAATATATGGATGAGGCGGAGCTGGCGCGCTTCCACTTCGCGGAGCGAGCGGGCGATGAGGACGAAGCCTTCCGTCGTGCCCTGCTTCCACGGCAGGATGACCGCCGCGAAGCGGAGGCCATTCGGGGTCTGCCAGGTCACGCGGTCTTCGCCATGGGCCTTCGCATACGCGAAGATGCCGGCTGGAGGAGCGAGCGGAGACGAGGTGCCGTTCGTGGCCGATGAGCCGACCAGCGCGCCGGAGGAATCGAAGAGCATGGCGAAGGTGGCCAAGCTCCTGGACATGTCTATCTTCGAGCCGTCGAAGAGGCCGCTTATCGGGTAGCCGTGCTCGATAGCGGATACCGCTTCATGGGCGAGCGAGATCTGCGGGTCGTTGGCGGTCTCGCGGTAGTTCTGCTGGAGGCCGACGTAGGCGACGGCGAGCACGACGGTGCCGCCGATGGCGAGCGGGAGCCAG
>CAYSOS010000085.1:0-2208 GCA_964432735.1 uncultured Candidatus Saccharibacteria bacterium | reverse complement strand
TGCTGGGATATGTGAGGCAGAGCAAGACCTTCTCCCCGGCGACGGTCAAAGCCTTGCGGACCATCAAATACTGCGCCATCGCTATCATCGGCTTCGTTGCCCTGGAAGAGGTCTGGATCATGCTGACCCATGGGAACGACGATGCCGCGGGCGGAGTCATGATGGGCGCCTTCATCGCCTTCGGCTCCATCGTCATCGCTACCGCCGCGGCCATGTTCGAGCGGCTTCTCCAGAGCGCCGTCGACCTGAAGTCCGAGAACGACCTCACCGTATAACCACCAGCATGGCGATCACCATCAACATAGACCTCATGCTGGCCAAGCGGAAGATGAGCGTCACCGAGCTCGCAGACAAGGTCGGCATCACCCTGGCCAACATTTCCGTGCTGAAGAACGACAGGGCCCGAGCGATCCGGTTCTCGACCCTGGAAGCCATCTGCAAGGCTTTGGACTGCCAGCCGGGGGATATTCTGGAGTATAGGAGGAAATAATTCCTGCTTAAGGTGTTTTTATTCCCACTATATTTCTCGACGCCTCTTTCTCTTTCAGGCTCTCCGCGAACGCGGTGATATCCTGAATGGATGTGCTTGTTCCGCTGTCTTCATCGATGACCGAGAGGGCGAATCCCAGTTCCTCTATTCTTTTTAGAAAGGCGAGAGGAGAAAGCCCAATCCGCTCGATGGCGTTCGGGTGGTATTCGAAGAGCATAGCGAGCTTCGGGCTTCTGGCGATAGTTTCCTTCATGCCTTCGAGAGCGATGGGCTCTGCTCCTTCTATGTCCATTTTTATGATGTCTATCCGCGGAGAGCCGAAGGCCTTGAGAGAATTATCCAAGGTATCTGTCTGAACGGTCTCGGATCTGCCCGCGCCACGCTTGTCCGCGAAGGAGAGCGTACACTGGTTGTCCCCGAAGAAGAGCTCCCGGGTGCCGGCCTGGTCCGAGAGAGCGAGGGGAATGGCCATTGCCTGCCTGAAATTGTTTGCATCGATATTCTTCTTGAGAAGGGCGAAGTTGTGCGGATCCGGCTCGTATGAAAAAACCTTGCCGGAGGGGCCGACTTTTCCGGCGGCGATGAGGGTGAAATATCCGAGGTTGGCGCCGATGTCGACGACCGCCATGCCTTCCGCTATGAGGGATCGGAAAATAGAGGTAGTCTTTGGCTCGTACTGGCCGAGGCTCACCGCTCCGGAAAGCACGGGATCTTGGGGATCGAAGAAGACCGTGCCTTCGGGGAGATCCGCATGGTCCGGGACGAGGGACTTTACCGCCATGCCGATAAACCCTTTGAGGAGAGGGATCCGGATAAGGATGTTATATGCTTTGAATGGCCAAGAGGGAGGGAACAGGCCCAGGAATTTCCTGACGAGATTGGATATAGCCTGTGACATGCTGTAGTATACTAGCATAATTCATTTCTCCCAGATGACGCCGCTCTCACCCCTGCAGAAACTCCTTGCGTCGCTCATATTTCTCGCCATCATCGGATTCAGCCTCTTCCGCCTGACAGAAAGCCCGCCTTTCAATTTCGACGAAGGCTGGGTGACGCAAGTGGCGACCAATATAGCCCAGCACGGCATAGACGGCTTGCAGTTCGCGCCCGGCCACATCCAGCACGTCTCCATCCTCACGTCGGTAGGATACACTCTCATCTATGCCCTGGCATTCTGGTTCAAGCTGTTCGGAGCAGGCGTCCTGCAGGCCCGCCTGATGATGCTTGTGTACATGCTCGCATTCGCGGCCGTCGCTTTCATATTCCTGCGGCGTCTTTATGGCAGTATCTTCGCCTTATCGGCGCTAGCTATTATCGCCGCCTTTCCTCCGTTCTATACCTTCGGCAAGGAAGTGGTCGGCGAAGTGCCGGTCCTTTTTTATCTCGCCTCCTTTCTGCTCTTCCTTCATCTGGCTATGTCGGATCCTCGGCGCAAGCCCTTCTGGCTCATTCTCGCCGGACTTGCCGCTGGGCTCTGCATCGTGACTAAGACCATGTGCATCGTCTTCGCTCCAGTCTTGTGCGTGGTAGCTCTCATGGCCTGGAGAAGGAAACTGGTCTCATGGAGGGAAATCAGCATGGTGGTCTTGGCCGCCCTTGTACCCATTGTTGTATGGATCCTCGTCAACTTCCAGAAAGGCGACACGCTTTCGGCGGTTCTCGACTACTACTCGAACCCGGCTGCGCTCACGGACAAGACGGCCACGTTCCATACGAAC
>CAYSOS010000084.1:0-2245 GCA_964432735.1 uncultured Candidatus Saccharibacteria bacterium | reverse complement strand
GAAAGCCTTGATATTGCGGCCTTCCTTGCCTATGATCTTGCCTTTGACGTCATCGGATGGGATCTCGATGGTAGAAGACATGAAGTCCGAAGCCACGGACGAGGCCAGCCGCTGGATGGAGACGGCGAGGATGTTCTTGGCTTTCTGCTCGAGCATCTCTTCGCCCTGGGCTTCGAGCTTGCGCATGCGCGCAGTAAAATCCTCCTCGTTCTGCTTTTCGAGGACCTTGACGATCTCCTTCTTTGCGTCTTCGGCCGAGAGATTGGCTGCTTTTTCAAGGGCGGCAAGCCTGTCATGCTCGAGCTTGTCGGCTTTCTCGCGGATGACGCGTATCTCGTTGGCTTTCTGCTTGATGAGGTCGACTTCCTTGTCTATATCTATCTGGCGCTTATCGAGCAGGTCTTCTTTTTTGATCAAACGGTCTTCCGTCTGGCGTACTTTGGTTTCTTTTTCCTTGATCTCGGTGTTAGCGGCGGTGAGCGTCTGAGTTGCCTTGGTTTCTGCGTCTGCGGTGATCTTCTTGGCGTCCTCGCGGGCGGACAAGAGCATCTCCTTCACCTCGAGCTCCATGGAGCCCTTCTTGCCCAAGGTGATGAGATATCGCAGGTAGTAACCTACGGCAACCCCGACGGCTCCGGCTATGGAGAGGAAGAGGGCTACTAATTTTAATGACATGTGCGGTTAGACCCGCTTTTCGAGAGCTATGGTGATATCACTATATGATCATATGATCGTATCGGCAGGGGTGAAGTTTCATATGCTGGATTTCACTGGCTTCAGGAAGGCGTGTCGGAATTTAAATATTTGGTAACGCCTTCATGATATACCGGCCTTTACTTTTCCGCAACTCCACGATATATTTGCAAAATAATCAATATATACCATGCTTATTCCCACAGTCATCGAAAAATCCAGCTTCGGCGAGCGCGCATATGACATCTACTCGCGCCTTCTCCGCGAAGGCATCGTCTTCCTCGGCGGCCCCATAGACGACCAAGTCGCTAATCTCGTCATCGCCCAGCTCCTCTTCCTCCAGTCCGAAGACCCCAAGAAGGAGATCAGCATGTATATCAACTCCCCGGGCGGCTCTGTCACGTCAGGTCTCGCTATTTTGGACACCATGCAGCACATCAAGAACGATATCTCGACGGTCTGCGTCGGCATGGCTGCTTCCATGGCCGCCGTCATCCTCTCTGCCGGCACGAAAGGCAAGCGCATCTCGCTCCCGAATTCCGAAGTCATGATTCATCAGCCCTCCGGCGGCGTCGAAGGCCAGGCGGCTGACATCGAGATCAGCGCCAAGCGCATCCTGAAGAATCGCGAGGTCTTGAATAAGATCCTCGCCAAGAATACCGGCCAGACCCTTTCCAAGATCGAGAAGGATGTAGACCGCGACTTCTTCATGGATGCCGATGAGGCTAAGAAATACGGCATCATCGACCAGGTGGTGAACCACAAGAAATAAGCGCATATGCGCCTGCACAGATTTTTCATCGAAGAACCGATCGGCGCAGCCGCCGAAGTTTCTCTGCGCTCCGCTGAGCTCGCAAACCAGCTTTCTAAGGTCTTCCGCCTCAAAACAGGCGACAGAGCCATTCTTTTTGACGGCTCTGGTTCTGATTACGAATGCGAGATAACGGATTTCGACAAGAGATCCGTCTCATTCAGGGTCAGTTCCTCCAGCCGGAGCAGGTATGTGCCTCCGCATCCCCTCTATCTCTGCGCGGCTCTCGTGAAGAAAGACAATTTTGAATACATCGTCGAGAAGGCGACGGAGCTCGGCGTGACGGACATCATCCCCGTCATGGCAGAGCGCAGCGAGAAGAAGGGCTTGAATGCCGGACGCTTAGAAAAGATCGCTCTTGAGGCGAGCGAGCAGAGCGGACGTGGAACCGTGCCGAAGATCCATGAGATAGCCTCGCTGGAGCAGTCTATTCAGATGCTCAAAGAGAAAGGAGGCATGGAAATGGCTGTCTTCCACACGGAAGGCAACAGATTCGATATGGAAATAGACGGTCCGGCGGCTGTGTTCATCGGCCCAGAGGGCGGCTGGTCTCCTGCAGAGCTCGATCTCTTCGAGAAGAACAAAATTGCGGTCCGATGCCTTGGATCGCAAGTGTTACGTGCTGAAACGGCTGTGGTAGCAGCGCTTTCTCAGGTTGTCTTTTCTCATTAAGCCTCTTTCTCCTTCGTTGCCTTTGTTTCTTCCAAAAACTGGAATACCTTCTCGTTGGTGAGGATGGTC
>CAYSOS010000083.1:0-2292 GCA_964432735.1 uncultured Candidatus Saccharibacteria bacterium | reverse complement strand
TGTCTGCGCCGGTTTCGAAAAGGGACTTCAAGTAGGGGATCTCAGAGCGGTTATCTGCGATTTTGGCAACAATCTTCGTTTTCCGTGGGGTGACCATGGCGGTAGTGGGTAGCTATTGGGGGTTAATTAATATGCGGATTCCGGAACAGATGCGGACTTGGGGCTGACCGGATACCTGGACGGGTCTATAGTCCTGGTGAAGCATGCGCGGCCAGCAGGATGGGCCCACGAATCTCCTTCCGTTCCGATGGGAGAGGGGTATGTAGGATAGGCTATGCCGGTAGAGTAGCCTTCGCCGTATGCGCCGCGGCCCGAGGCATCCTGTGACGCCAGAGCGAATGTGGCGCAGAGATCGAAGGAGGTCTTGCCCTTCACGATATATTCATATGGAGCGTTGGTAGAAGGGTCATGCGGAACAGCGAAGCCGGAGATGGAATCCGCAAGGCCATCGAGGGTGGGCGGGATAGCCCCCTTCTGCTGCCACTGGCTCACGATCTGCCACTGGATGGTGGAGAGGTCGCTTATGCGCTGGGCATCGAAGCGGAGATCGCGCTGCTTGGCCGGCGAGCCGACGATGAGGAAGCCGCTCACGATGGCAGCCACGACCATGATGATGCCGAACCAGGCATTGCCGCGGCGGACGAAGCCGGCCCACTTCCATTTCTCGGAAATGCTGAAGAAGTAATATTTACCGACAGCGCCTGCTACGAGGAGGATGACGAGGACTTTGTAGACGAAGCGGGCCGTGATCTCGCCGCTCAAGAACACGTTGAGGAGCGCGATGAGGTCGCCGCTCACGAGGATGAGGGTCAGGAAGAGCGTGAGGTAGATGCGCCAGCGGCGGACCCAGATCTCCTTCTTCTCGGGCATGAGGGCGATGTCGCGGTTGATGGCCCATTCGATGACGTAAAGGAGAGGCACGAGGACGATGAGCATGGATACCGGCCAGACGATGGACGTCGGAGCGAAGTAGCTAGCCAGCTGGTCCGGAAGCGCGTAGTTGATGACGCTGAAGGCCAGGTCGATGAGGGCCACGACGGCCGAATACAGTATCACTGTCGCGGCCAGATGAAGGAAGAAATCCTTGGGAGTTGTCTTGGAATTCATGGTTATTGTAATTATCCCTTATATTTGGGGTGCGCGCACCAGGATTCGAACCTGGGACCACACCAGTATCAGTGGTGTGCTCTACCAACTGAGCTATGCGCGCGCCAGAAGAACTCGAAAAATATAGCAAAAATAGGCCTTTTAGGCAATCTGGACGAACAAAAAGGAGCCTAGCAGGGGCTCCTTGGAAGGAAGCGGAAGCATTATCAGAAAAGATCGAAAAAAGCCTTCATGAAGCGTTCGGGATCGCGGGCATACATGAGGACGAACCATGCCGCGATAGCGACAAGCAGGGCGTTGAAGATCCTCCAATAATTATGCTTCGCTTCTTTACTGGATAGGAACCTGGGAATAGGAACACTTAGGGTTTTGATTTTCATTCCGGGGATGAGTATACATCCTTTTCAGAAAAACGATATCCCCATTCGGAGACATCTCCTAGAGCGAGAAATGGTGGTCACGGGGGGACTCGAACCCCCAAGTCTTGCGACATACGCTTCTGAGACGTACGCGTATACCAGTTCCGCCACGTGACCGCCCGCACCCTATTTGATACTTGTCGAAAAGAGGCAAAAAGAAAGCGCCGGGTGTTTAGTCCGGCGCTGAGGGAGATTCAGAAGCAGTTATTTGAGTTGGCTTGCTTCGGCCATCCTGGCTTTCTGTTCCGACTCCAGGTTCTTATGGTTCACATAAGAGACCCATCCCCAGACGGCAGCCACCATCGCGATCATCACCGCGATGATCAGTCCGGTCTTGAGATGTCGAATCGAACTTTCCATGGGAACCGCGGCATCCTCGGAGAGGTGCCCGGTAACTCCTAACGATTTCAGGGTACTCATAGTATGCAATATATTATACCAAATACATTGTATTTGTCAAGATAGGTAGTCATAGAGCCGTATCCCTAGTTGCTACTATTTATAAGATATTGTATGGTCATCTCTAGAACCTCACAATTTTATGAATTCCAATCTACCCGACCTTAATTTGGCTGACGCCACAGTCGGCGATTCTGAGGGCGACGTGATTGAAACCCTCGTTCAGCAAGCGATAAAAGTTACGGATCTGCTCCAGACCATATTCGAAGCTGAATTCAAATATGAGTATCGCCGCAAGCATGGCGACAGAACAGGAGTCTCCTTGGTCTATACCTCCTTCCAGGAGGTGCGAGATCAGGAACCGATG
>CAYSOS010000082.1:0-2399 GCA_964432735.1 uncultured Candidatus Saccharibacteria bacterium | reverse complement strand
GACCGGGCACCGGGCGGCATCGTCCGTGGCCGCTGGCGTCTTCATCGCCAATCCGAACATCCTCTATCTGTCAGCTACGCCCATGACCGAGCTCACGCTCATCTGCTTCTTCACCCTCTCGAGCTACTATTTCATCTCATATATAAAGAAGCCCGAGAAGATCCTGTCCCTGATAGCGGCCGCATTCTTCGGATGCTGCGCCTCGCTCTCCCGCTACGACGGCTGGGGGCTGGTCCTCATGGAAGCGGGGCTCCTCTTCCTCTTCTATGTTCCCCGCCTGTTCGGCAAAAAGGAGAAGGAGGCTGCGGGCCCGGACTCTGAAGCTGCGCTCTCGACGCCGGACCCGCGGGCCCGCAGCTGGTCCAACCTCCAGGGATATCTGATCCTCTTTTCGACGCTGGCCTTCTTCGGCATCGCTCTCTGGTTCTCCTGGGACGGCCTCATCCTCGGAGACCCGATGTACTTCACCCACAGCCCGTTCTCGGCGAATTCGCAGCAGCAGAGCTGGCACGCCGCAGGCGAGCTTCCGGCGTATCACAGCGTGCCCTTGTCGGTCGAGTACTACTCATACACGGGCTTCATGAACATCGGCCTCATCGTGAGCATCCTCGCGGCCATCGGCCTCCTGCTCTTCATGACCCAGAAAGGCAGGGCTCATCGCTGGTATGTCCTCGGCATCCTGGCCGTGCCATTCATCTTCAACGTGGCCACGCCCTACCTCGGGCAGTTGTTCTGCTTCATTCCGGGCCTGACGCCGGGGAGTTTCCGGTGGACCTTGTTCAACGTGCGCTATGGCGTCAGGATCATTCCCTCGGCGGCGATCATGGTGGGATATCTGGTGTATCGCGTGCGGGCGATCGCCGGCAAGAGCGCCATCGTCGCAGCTGCCGCAGCCCAGGTCGCGGTCTTCGCGCTCGGCTTCGCCCCGGTCATCACCTACGCGGACGGCACCACCGGCCTTTCCTCCGCCATCTACCTCGTGACGGACACCCAGACCTGGCTGGCCGCTCACTACGACGGCGGCCTGGTCCTCGCCGACGACTACGCCCGCGGCTATAGCATCATCCGCACGTCCATTCCCATGGATGAGAGCATCTACATCGGCAACAAGCCGTATTGGGACGATTCCCTGAAGGAGCCGGAGAAGTGGGCGACCTGGATCGTCATGCAGAAGGACGACGCCGTATGGAAGGCCATCTACGACGACCCGGTGGTCCAGGGCAGGCTCTTCAAATACTTCAACAAGGTCTATACTGGAGATAATGTCCTCATCTTCAAGCGGATCAAAGCCTAATCCCATGTACGTCTCCCGCCGGATGCTCATCATAGTCTGGATGGCCGGCCTCGTGCTCTTGCTCTGCTTCGCTCTTCTCATGGCTGCATATACACAGAATGAAAATGCGCCCTTCCAGGCCCGGCCGAAGCTCTTTGCCGTCCAGTCCATAGACACCATGAAGGATTCGCGGGACCGGGCGCGCTCGGGGGCCACCGACCCAGCATACGAAGATCTCATCGAGCAGGATATCTCGGCCATCGCCGGGGCCGGAGCCACGCATGCGGCCATCGACACGCCCTATGACGCAGAATTCCTGCCCGTCCTCACCCTCTGGGTGAATGCCGCCCGGGCTCACGGCCTCTCGGTCTGGTTCCGCGGCAACTTCTCCGGCTGGGAAGGCTGGTTCGGTTACGCCAAGATATCGCGAGACGATCATATCTCCATGACGCGGCAGCTCATCGCCGCGAACCCGGGCCTCTTCATGGACGGCGACATCTTCACGGCCTGCCCCGAATGCGAGAATGGCGGCCCCGGCGACCCGCGCATGACAGGCGATGTCTCGGGACACCGCGAATTCCTCATACGAGAATATGTCGCGACCCGAGAAGCGTTCGGCGCCATCGGCAAAAAAGTGGATTCGGCTCCGACTTCCATGAATCTGGACGTGGCCAAGCTCATCATGAGCCGGTCCATGGCCGGAGTCCTGGGAAAGACAGTTTCCATAGACAATTACACCCGGACGCCGGAGCAGTTCGCCTCTGATATCCAGGCCATGCATGACGCGAGCGGCGCCTCGGTCATCCTCGGCGAATTCGGCGCTCCCATTCCTGACCTGAATGGCAGCCTTTCTGACGCGGATCAAGCATCGCTCGTGGAAAAGCTCTTGGCCGGAATATATGCGCACGCGGATGTCGTAGCGGGAGCGAATTATTGGGTCATCCGCGGCGGCTCCACGGCCCTCCTGTCGGATGACGGCTCGCCCAAGCCGGCCCTCGCTTCGGTGAAGCGCTACTACGACGCGCCCTACGCTCTCGGCACTATCAGAGACGACGCTGGACAGCTGGTCAGCGACACCAGCCTGCAGGCTGACCCGGGCGGGTATCCATTCATGACAGCCGGCCAG
>CAYSOS010000081.1:0-2421 GCA_964432735.1 uncultured Candidatus Saccharibacteria bacterium | reverse complement strand
CGCATCGACCACTATCTCGCCAAAGAGTCCCTCCAGAACATCCTCGCATTCCGGTTCTCCAACATGCTCTTCGAGTCCATCTGGGACAGGAAGGCGGTAGACAAGGTGCATATAAAGCTCTTCGAGCACGAAGGGGTGGGAGATCGCGGCGATTCATACGATCCCATCGGCGCCTTGAAAGACGTCGGCCAGAATCACATGCTCATGATGCTCGCAGCGGTCGCTATGGATAAGCCCAAGGCTCTTACCGCGGAATCCATCCGCGCGGAGCGGGCCGCCATACTCGGAAAGCTCAAGGCCGCGGCCGGCAAGAGCGCCAAGGAATGCGCCATCCGCGGGCAGTACGAGGGCTACACCTCCGAAGAGCATGTGCCCAAGGATTCCATGGCAGAGACGTATTTCCGGTTGAAGACCCTGGTCAACACCAGCAGATGGAAGGGTGTCCCATTCTACCTCGAATCAGGCAAGGCCCTTTCCGAATCGAAGACCGAGATAGACGTCTACTTCAAGGGAGGAAAAGGCGAGGAAGACAAGCAGAACATCCTGACCTTCCGCATCCAGCAGGACGAAGGCATCAAAGTGAAGTTCTTCGTGAAGACCCCGGGCTTGGAGTTCAAAGTGGAGCCGAAGACCCTCAAATTCAAATACTCGGACCAGGCTACGGACAACTGGCAGGTCATGGCCACTGACTACGAGCGCCTCATCCACGACGCTTTCGTGGGAGACCAGACCCTGTTCGCCTCCACCGGAGAGATCATGGCATCATGGAAGTTCATAGACGCGGTCTTGAAGAGCTGGAAGAGCGTGCCGCTCACGCTGTATCCGAGAGGAGCGAAGGAGGTAGGGTGATGAAAAAGCCCCGCAAAGATCGCGGAGCTTTGAAGAAGGGGATCATGCTGCCTGATGCAGGGCAACGCGCTTGGCGACGCTTTCCATGATAGAGGGGATGTCTTCCTGCCCCTCATAATAGATCACGATGCGGCTCGCCCCGCATTCCGCTCTGAAATGCTCCAGGCGATGATTCTCTATATCGCTGGGATCCGCGGCTTTCGAGTGGAGGATGATGAGATCGTATGCGACCGACCCGTGAGCTCGGACGTGGAGCGCGGCTTCGAGAGGATCGCAGAATATGACCACTTCATGGCTGTGCCCAAGGGTCTTATGCGCATTGAGGCGCACGTCCCTGTTGAAACTAGCGAACAATATATTCATGTAAGGGAGCTGCTTCTGAGGTTAGAGGTGTGCTGGCTGATGCGAATAGTACAGCGGGACACAGAAGTGTCAACAGCAATATGCGGGACAAAAAAGCCGCGGAGGGCGCGGCTTCGAACAGCGGATATCAGGGGATCTTAAGGCGCCTGACTTGCTGGATGAGGGCTCGATAGCTCTCAGGGTCCCAGACGAGGCCCGTCAGGTTGCTGAAGGGCACCGGATGATCGGAGAGCTCTCCGACGATCATGATGGGCATGCACCCTTCCTGGCCGAGCAGTTCATACAAGGCTTCATATTCCTGAGGCACTCCAGAGGGCATCTCTACGATAATGCCATGGGACTTCCCCATCTTCGAGAGGACCTTCAGGGCTTTGGAGATGTCGCACTGGAAGGCCTGCCGCTTCATTCCTTCGTAGGAAGCGAGGCTGCTGATATCCAAGAACTTCTTCTTGAGATCAGGTGAATAGACTATGAGCAGATTCATCGTTATAAGGGTTCTTTGCTTTCTGTTGTTTATAATGTGCTGGTTGCCATATGTTGTACAGGGGATATTGAAAGCTGTCAACAAAAAGCCGCCTGGTGAGAGGCGGCTCGGAAAAGGGCTGGGGCGATCAGGAAGAGACCGGCTCGGGCTTCTTCAGCTTGCCGGTGAGGACATCCTCGAATTGCTTGATGGACATCTTGCCCTTCGAGAAGTGGTGCGCGACCAGCTTATGCTCGTCCAACTCCTGATGCCTGTTCTCGTAGAGGCTCAGGACGATGAAGCGAGTCTTGAAGCCGCGGTCCTGGGCGAGCGCATCAAGAGCTTTCACCAGGTCCTCGCCGTAGCTCTGGCTGGTCCCGCAGAGATCAAGGAAGACGAAGTCATACGCCTGTCCTGCGATCAAGGCGGAGTGCGTCGTCAAAAAGGCTGCGTCGACATCCTTGCGGACAGTGAAATCGTATCCACCAGAATACTGGAGAAAGTGGTAGATGCGATGGCTGATCGCAGGGAAATTGGGATTGAGGGCCGTCAGGAGGCGCGGTTTCTGTCTATGCTGATTCATTGTGATAGGAACGGGTTTATGTTGCTGAACCAGCCATATTTTTAACATATTAAAATAGCAAAGTCAATATCCTGCAGTTGTGGGCGCTTCTGTTTTGCGCTACGCTAGTTCCCATGTCTCTCTCCATCGGCATCGTTGGCCTCCCGAACGTCGGCAAGTCCAC
>CAYSOS010000080.1:0-2587 GCA_964432735.1 uncultured Candidatus Saccharibacteria bacterium | reverse complement strand
GCAGACCGTGCTTCCGATGCCCAGGCCTAGCCAGATGAGGGATTTTGAATTCATCGCCCTTCAGTATATTCTACTTTCATAGCAAAAAGAGCATCAGTCCAAGGTCACGCATCGCGCTCCCGCAAGACCAAGAAACGCTTGGCAGCGAAGCACGCACGAAGATCTTCATGGACAAAACACTCGAAATAGCAGTATTCGGAGGGGGATGCTTCTGGTGCACAGAGGCGGTCTTCTCGCATTTGAAAGGCGTTAAGGGCGTCATGCCCGGCTATTCCGGCGGCACCGTGAAGGACCCCTCATATGAAGATGTCTGCAACGGCAACACAGGGCACATCGAGTGCATCCGCATCGAGTTCGATCCGAGCGTGATCTCCTATAGCGACCTTCTGGCCGTCTTTTTCAGCACCCATGATCCGACCACGCCCAACCGCCAAGGCAATGACATCGGCACCCAGTACCAGTCTGCTGTCTTCTATGCGAACGAGGCCCAGCGGAAGGCTGCGGAAGCCTTCATTCAGGAACTGAACGAGAAGAAAGCCTACGACAAGCCGGTGGTGACGCTCATCCGCCCGCTCGAGGCGTTCTATGAAGCCGAAGACTACCACCGCAAATACTACGAGACCCACAAGGACCAGCGCTATTGCCAGATCATCATCGAGCCCAAGCTGGATAAGGTGCGGAGGAAGTTCGCGGAACTGGTGGCGCAATAAAAAAGCTCGGCCTATGCCGAGCGTGTGGGAATTAGTAGCCTTTAGGGGGTGGGGTGATCGGATCACCGACTTTTATGATTCCTCCTCGGACAACTTCGGCGATGATTGCGCCGCAATCAGAGAAGGTGTCCTTGAAACTTTGCTCTTTTTGGGCGAGTTTGCTCGGAAGATTGCATGGGTCCAAATATTTCACTCCACGAAAGCAAACTTCGCCGATCTGGAATTCTCGACCAATGAGCCACATGAGCTCAACTCCTTCCGTGATTATGTTCCGCCTGCTGTCCGTATATTCAAATCCGGTTCCTTGAAAGAAACGGCTGTTCATCAGGCTGACCTGGCGGCTTCCAATGCCATGCTTTTTGCTGAAGCTGCCTTCGCCTGCTGCATAGCGATCACCTTTGAGACCTCTGCCCACAATTGCCTCAACTTTGTTGACTACTTGCATGGGCTGCTTAGCAGAAGGGCAAATGCAGATCATAACGATTTTTCCATTCATGATACAGTGTGTTTTTTGGGTTGTTGCTGATCTGCGTACATACTATGCGTTTATGTCTAAAAAGCAACGGCCGATGTGATATACTATTTTTATGACCGAAGAAGAGATCAAGAAGAAGCTCACGCCGGAGGAATACCATGTCCTGCGCGAGAAGGGCACGGAGGCGCCCGGAAGCGGTGCGCTCCTCCATGAGAAGCGAAAGGGAATGTACATCTGCAAAGTCTGCGGCCAGGAGCTCTTCAAGTCTGATGCCAAGTTCGATTCTGGCACCGGCTGGCCCTCCTTCGACCAGGCAATTCCCGGCGCGGTGAAGCTCGAGACCGATAGTTCGCATGGCATGACGCGCACTGAAGTCGTCTGCGCCAACTGCGGATCGCACCTCGGACACGTATTCAATGATGGGCCGACTGGCACCGGCGATCGCTACTGCATGAATTCAGTCTGCCTCGAACTGAGGGCGGAAGAAGGGAAGAAATAACCTATGAATCAGAACTACGAATGGTACGCGCAGCTCGCAAAGCCCTTCTTCGCTCCGCCAGCATGGCTCTTCGGGCCGGTGTGGACGGTTTTGTACGTCATCATCGCTGTCACATTCGCGCGGGCGTTCTACCTCGCATTCAAGAAGAATATCCCCGCAGCCATGACCATTCCGTTCATCCTCAACCTCATCGTCAATCTCTCATACACCCCCATCGAATTCGGGCTCAAGAACAACCTCTACGCATCCATCGATGTCCTGGCCGTCCTCGGCACCCTTATCTGGGCGATGATCGCCATCAAACCCTATTCTCGCGCCATCTCAAGATGGCAGATGCCATATCTCGCATGGGTCTCATTCGCGACCATTTTGCAGCTCACGATCACGTATCTGAATTGGTGACGCGATGCTAAAAAAGCCGCTTGATGCGGCTTCTCCTTTATTTGCTCAAAAGCGTATCGATGCGGTTGATGTCGCGCGGGAAGAGGGTGGCCTCCTTGACGTTGTCGATGCCGAGGAGCTTGGCTGTGAGGCGCTCGAGGCCCATGCCGAAGCCGCCGTGCGGAGGCATGCCGTACTTGAAGGCCTCCAGGTAATAGCTGAACTTCTCGGGATCGAGCTTCTTGTCGCGCATGGACTGCATGAGGTCCTCGTAATTGTGGATGCGCTGGGCGCCGGTGGTGATCTCCACGCCGCGGAAGAGGAGGTCGAAGCCCTTGGTGTACTTCGGGTCCTTCTCGTCGCGATACGTATAGAACGGGCGCTTAGCAGTCGGGAAATGGGTGATGAAAATGAAGTCGGAGCCGAGCTTCTCGGAGGCGTACGTACAGAGCCAGCGCTCGTGCTCGGGCTCGAGGTCGGGCTCGTTGGTTCAGTCTTTGCCCGTTTCCTTGGTTGTTGGCT
>CAYSOS010000079.1:0-2650 GCA_964432735.1 uncultured Candidatus Saccharibacteria bacterium | reverse complement strand
TTTGCAGAGAATATGGGATCTTCGAGTTCAGCGCCCCAGTCGACCGCAAGATCCGCTTCCAAGACCGTGGATGAAGCGATGGCGGACCTCAAGCTCGAATAGCCCGTTTAACGGCATAATTTTCCATCATCATGAATATCTCGCGCCTCAATAGATACGCTCCGGTGCTCGTCCGCCTTACGATCGCAGCCGTCTTGTTATGGTTCGGCATCAATCAATCTATGCATCCGGAGATGTGGACGCGCGTCGTGCCGGCCTGGGGCGCGGGACTATTCGGCAGCGCAGCGGCAGCTGTCCATTTCAATGCGTGGTTCGAGGTCATCCTCGCGGCCCTTCTTCTCCTTGGGATCCAGACGCGCATCCTCGGACTCATAGCTGCCATACATATCGGCGTCATCGCAAGCGGCTTCGGCTTCTTCAACCCGACAGGCGCCCGGGATTTCGGGCTTGCTTTGGCGGCGCTCTCCATATCCCTCGCCGGAGCCGATGCCTGGACCCTCGACCGCTATATCTCTAGCCGCAGAGCTTCTCCGGTTTCCAATCAGTAGGAATGTGCTAGAGTGTCCGGCATGATCGCTTTCCACGTCATAACCCTCTTCCCAGAGAGCCTCGGATCCTACCTGAATGCCTCCATCGTGCGTCGCGCAGGGGAGCGCGGCTTCATCAAGGTCGCCTGCTACAATCCGCGGGATTTTGTCGAAGTCCCGAAAGGGAAGAAGGCCGCACAGCTGTCCTTCGCTGACCGTCGGGTAGATAAGCGCCCCTACGGCGGCGGTCCGGGCATGGTCATCGAAGCCATGCCTGTCATCAAGGCGATAGAGAGCGCGGTCGGAAAGAAGCTCAAGTCCGCAGCCTCTGCCAAGAAGGTGAAGATCCTCTTCTTCAGCCCTGCCGGCGAGCAGTTCTCGAATGAAGCCGCAGATTCATATAAAGGTCTCACCGACATCGTCCTCATCTGCGGCAGATATGAGGGGATAGATGCGCGCGTCAACCAGGCTTTCGAGACTGTGCCGGTTTCCGTCGGTCCATATACGCTCACGGGCGGCGAATTGCCAGCCATGGTCGTCATCGACGCGGTCACGCGCCGCCTGCCGGGCGTTCTCGGCGACGATGCTTCCGTAGAAGAGCTCCGTGTGGCCGGATCCGACGTTTATACACGCCCAGAAGTCATCGAATACAAGAAAAAGAAGTATAAGGTGCCGGATGTCCTGCTCACTGGCCACCACGCCAAGATCGACGAGTGGAGATCAAAAGGGAAGAAGCCCGGCAAATAAAAAAGCGAGGCGGCGAAGCCTCGCTTGGGATCCTTTCAGGCGAGCATGAGCTCCTCGCGCTCGATGCCGCACGCATCATAGATCATTTCCTCGGTGATGCCGAAGTTTTCCATGGAGGTGCGGATCAGAGCGATCGACTTCAACCATACGCCTCCCTTGAAGGAAGTGTTGACGAAGGTGTGGTCGAGGAATTTTTTCAGCAATTGGGCGATGGTCCCGATCCCTTCCTGCGAGGAATAGTTGATGAGCCGGGTCAAGCTCCCTTTGTCCGGAGTCTCCATAGATTCGCGGAGAGGGAGGATCTCGCCGATCATGGAAGCTTTGTGGGTGAGGACGACCGAGATCGGCATATCCAGCTTCTTGAAGGCATATGCTGTGACAGGTTTAGCGATATTCTTGGCTTTAAGCTGCAGCCGGAGACGCGCATTTTCAAGCTTCAGGCTCTCGACGAGGGTGGTTTTGGCCCTTAGCTGAGCCTGCAGGCCTTTAATTTGGGTAGATCGTAGGTCTTCTCGATTCATAAGTGATAAGGGTTGAGCTATGCTATGGAGCGATTCGCTGAAACCCTAACACTAGGATTAACTATTGTCAATAGACGTGAGCGCCTGGGTTTATCCACCCCTTGACTCTCAGGGCTCTATTTGCTAGGCTCACAACAACTTCACCCGATTGCGTTACGACCTTCGTGGAGGATTAGAAAGGCTTACCATTAGTCCTACCAGTGCCAATCATCATGCGGTAATCAAAAATCCGTCCCGTTCCCGTCGTTGGAGAACGGTTTTTGCGTTTTCGAGCCCTTCAGTTCATGCTGTTGCGCGTGCGGTCCGTCTTTTTATAAACACGTTATCCCCATTACTATCCACATGTCTATCGCAACTGGTCCCCGCCCGAAGAAATACTTTGCCCGATACCAGGAGCCGCTGGCGGAGATGCCGCATCTCGTGGAGTCGCAGCTCCTCTCCTACACGGACCTCATCGAGAGGGGCCTGCCGAATCTTCTGAAGGAGTTCTCTCCCATCAAGGACTACGCCGAGAAGAAGTTCGAGCTCTCCATGGGCTCGATCGAGCTCATCCGCCCCAAGTTCGGCGAGCACTACGCCAAGGACAACAAGCTCAACTACGAGGGCCAGATGAAGATCAAGGTCATCCTGAAGAACAAGTCCTTGAACGTCGTGAAGGAGCAGGAGATGTTCCTCGCGGACCTTCCGCTCATGACGGACCACGGCACGTTCATCATCAACGGCGCCGAGCGCGTCATCGTGCCGCAGCTCGCCCGCTCCTTCGGCATCTTCTTCACCGCGACCGAGACCAAGGGCAAGAACTACTTCGGCCCCAAGGTCATTCCGGCCCGCGGCTGCTGGATGGAAATAGAGACA
>CAYSOS010000078.1:0-2660 GCA_964432735.1 uncultured Candidatus Saccharibacteria bacterium | reverse complement strand
GAACGTCACCATCGCCCGCCTCGTCCCTGCTGGCACCGGCTTCGCCGGATCGCCGAAGAAGGAAATGATAGACGCCATCCACGGCAACGATCCTGTCGTTGAAGCTGAATAGCGATCAAGATTTTATTAACGAAAACAGGCCCCGAATGGGGCCTGTTTTTGCAGTATTGATAATTTTTGGGAAGATGTTACATTATATTTGCTGATGCATCGTTTGGTGAGTTATGCAACCCACCCTTGCGAAAGCAAGACAATAGGTGATGGGCTATTCCAATCGAGCCAGCAACCCCATTCGAAAGAATGGGGTTCATTATTATATATTTTGATATATACTACCCCCATGAATCGCACGAATGTCGAAGAGATCAAAGCCCGCCTGCCCATAGAGGAAGTCATCGGCTCATATATAAAAGTAGAGAAGGCGGGGAAGTCATTCAAGGCCAAGTGCCCCTTCCACCATGAGAAGACGGCCTCGTTCTTCATCTCTCCCGAGCGCGGCGGCTACTATTGCTTCGGCTGCGGCGCCAAGGGCGACGTATTCTCATTCGTGGAGCAGTTCGAAGGGCTCGATTTCAAGGGCGCGCTGAAGGTCCTGGCAGACAAGGCCGGCGTGACCCTCACCTTCGACAACAAGGCTGATAGCGAGCGCGACAGGCTCTTCCAGATCATGGAAGAAGCTGCCGGGTATTTCGAAGCGGAATTCGCCAAGTCCGCCGAGGCACGCGAATACGTGAAAGGCCGCGGCGTAACTGACCAGACCCGTCAGGAATTCCGCATCGGCTGGGCACCAGAGGGCTGGCGCAATCTGTTCGACCATTTGCAGGCCAAAAAATGGTCGAAAGAGCTCATTGTCCGCGCCGGCTTGGCCAAAGAAGCCGAAGACAAAAAGGGCACCTTCTATGATCGCTTCCGCGGCCGCGTCGTATTTCCCATCAGCGACTCGAGCGGCCGAGTGATCGCCTTCACGGGCCGCATCCTCAAAGACGATGGCAAATCAGCCAAGTATCTGAATAGCCCCGACATGCCGCTTTTCGATAAGTCTTCAGTCCTGTACGGACTCGACAAGGCCAAGAGCTTCATCCGCCGTCTCGACTACGCGATCTTGGTCGAAGGCCAGATGGACTTGATCATGTCGCATCAGGCGGGCGTCAAGAACGCTGTGGCGGCTTCGGGCACAGCCCTCGCCGAAGCCGAGTCGAACAGGGAAGGCGTGATCAACAACCTCGGCCTCCTGCGGCGCCTCTCGGGTAACGTCATCATCGCCTTCGATTCGGACAGCGCCGGCCGCAAGGCCGCCATGCGCGCCTCCGGCATCGCCCTCTCGCTCGGCATGGACGTGAAGGTATGCGACATCCAGGGCGGCAAGGATCCGGCTGATCTCGTGCGCGGCAATCCCGAAGACTGGAAGAATGCCCTGCGCGCGGCCAAGCCTGTCATCGAATTCGAGCTCAATAACGTCCTCCGCGAATCATCCGACCCTCGTAAGACCCCAAAGATCATCCGCGAGCGGGTCCTGCCGTTCGTGGCCGCTCTCGATGCTTCGACCGACAAGGCCTACGCTGTCCGGCTCATCGCCGACCGAGCCAACCTGCCGGAGCAGGCCGTCTGGGACGATGTCCATGCTGTCGAAGCGAAGATGAAGGCCGAAATGGCTGGTCCTTCGGCCTCGCCGGCTGCTAGAACAGGCCAAACGCCTTTGGCCGCATCTTCTCGGCTGGACTTGGTGCAACGCCGCTTGTTCGGTCTCCTCGACATCATGGACAAGGCCAATGCACCAAAAGCCGCCGAGCATCGTATAAGAATCGAGAAAATCGCCGGAGGCTCGCTCGGTCAGATGACCGAAGCTATCAAGCCCATCCTGGCAGAGATCTCCTTCGAGGCCGAAGCCTTCTACGGAAGCGATCCGAGCCGCTGGGACACGCATATGTCCGAGCTCATATCGAATCTTGAGGCTGACCTCATCAGCGCCGAGATAATGGCCGCTATGACCGCCTTGCGCACCGCCGAGCGCGCAGGAGATCATGCGACTGTCACCGAACTGGCAAAGAGATGCCAGGTCCTCTCGCTCCGTAAAGCCGAGATAGTCCGCGGGAAATAGCGACCCACAGCCAGAAATAAACGGCCTGATTGCGCGTTTTTTATCTATAAGGTACAATCATACCTACCTTTTAATCTCTCTTACCCATGGGTACACACAAGAAAGCAGCGCGTTCTGCAGGCGGTTCCAGGCGTCCAGCTCGCCGTGCCGTATCCGCAAAGAAGCGTTCTGCTACGCGTGCAAGCGCTGCTCCCAAGAAGGGAAGCGCCAAGGGCGGGCCTAAGAATTTCGAAGCAAAGGCCCAGGCTCTCATCGTGAAGGGCAAGAATCGCGGCTTCGTGACATATGACGAGATCCTGAAGGAGTTCCCGCAGATCGAGAACGACATAGTCTTCCTCGACGATCTCTATACCAAGTTCGCGACCGCGAACGTGGACGTTCTCGAGGGCGGAGGCCTTCTCGAAGTGGAAGAGCTCAAGGAAAAGGACAAAAAAGCCACACCGCACTATTCGCGCGGCGGCTCTGATTCTGCATATGATTCCATCCAGATGTATCTGAAGGAGCTCGGCAAGTATCCGCTACTCAATGCACCCATGGAAAAGGAGCTCGCCAAACGAATCCA
>CAYSOS010000077.1:0-2866 GCA_964432735.1 uncultured Candidatus Saccharibacteria bacterium | reverse complement strand
CCAAATTACTAGCTTCGAATGTCTCGAATGGTCTCCGCGTGTTACTCGCATCGAGCCGAGGCTCGTGACAGACGCTGGCACCGATGGATAGCGTACATGAATCTCTCAGCTCTGTAAACAAAGCGAAGAATGCGTTTCGCCGTTCTTTGAGAAGTGCAGGCAGAACCGCCGATCATTATGATGCCATGCTTGCGCATCATACCTGTCAATTCTGAAATATGAGGCACCCGCCTTGTGGCATCTAAAGCAACCTTCGGAGCAGTCGTGAAGATATGATCTGAATTAAGATGTATGACGACTGCGAGAACGTAGCATGGCCCGAGCATGCGCGTTTTGTCGTACGCATGCGAGGGAACATGCGGTGCTGAAGATGCCACAAGGCGGGTGCGGCTATATAGTCAGAATGACAGGTATCACCATCGGGTGCTTGGCCGTCTCCTGCATGAGGTACTTGGAGACCGCGTCCGTGACATTGTCTTTCACGACATCGATGTTCACCGGGCTCATGCCGCGGGTGGTATGCTCGATAGTGTCCTTGATCATGAGGCGCACGCCGTGGAGGAGCTCCTGCGATTCGCGGAGATACACGAAGCCGCGGGAGATGATGTCCGGAGATTTGCGGAGCTTGCCAGTGCGGGCGTCGACGACGCCGAAGACGATGAAGATGCCATCGGTCGCGAGAGCCTGGCGGTCGCGGATGACCACGTCCTGGACGTCGCCCACCGAGAAGCCGTCAACGAGCACCAGCCCCGACGGAGCCCTCTCCTTGAGCTTCACGATCTTCGTTCCGCCATTCTGGATCTCGACGAGGGCGCTGTTATCCGGAATGACCACGTCTGCATCGGTGAGGCCGTTGGCTTCCTTGGCCACTTCGCCGTGGACGCGGAGCATGTAGTGGTAGCCGTGGACGGGCATGAAGAACTTCGGCTTGATCTGCCTGTGGATCCAGGCCGTCTCATCGCGGTTGGCGTGGCCGGACGAGTGAACGTCGGCTATGCGATAGTGGATGATCTTGGCGCCCTGGCGAGAGAGGTTGTCCTTGAGCTTCTGGACCGAGCGCTCGTTGCCCGGGATGACTGACGACGAGAGCATGATGGTATCGCGCGGGGTGATGCGGATCTTGGCGTGGGTCTTGTTGGACATGCGCATCATGGCGGCGAATTCGTCGCCCTGAGCGCCGGTGGCGAGGATGATGATCCTCTCCGGCGGATAGTTCTCGATGTCGTCGGAGGCGATCATGGTGTCCTTCTTGGTCTTCAAAAGGCCCAAGTGCTTGCAGATCTCCAGGTTCTGCTTCATGGAGCGGCCCTCGACGCATACCTTCTTGTTGTAGAGCTCTGCGAATTCGATGATCTTGATGAGGCGCTCGAGCAACGACGAGAAGGTGGCGATGATGAGGCGGCCCTGGACGTTCTTGATGATCTCCTCGATGTTCTTGTGCACCTGCTTTTCGGGAATGGAGAAGCCGGGGTTCTCGACGTTGGTCGAGTCGGCCATGAGGAGGAGGACGCCGGTCGAGCCGTTCGGGCCGGTCTTGGGGAAGGCGCGCTCGTATTCGTCCGCTTCGCTGTCCGTGGGCACGCCATTCACGTGGTCGAGCTTGAGGTCGCCGGTGTGGACGATGGAGCCGTATGGGGTCTCGATGATGACGCCCATGGCATCCGGGATGGTGTGGGTCACGGCGAAGAAACGGACCTTGAGGGCGCCGATCGTGACCGTAGAGTTCTTCTCCACGAGCTGGATATCGAGCTTGGGCACCTGGGGGAACTCTTCCTGGCGCTTGGTGATGAGGACCGAGGTGAGCAGGCGGGTATAGAGCTTGGGGTTGCCGATGCGGGGCATGATGTATGGGATGCCGCCGATGTGGTCCAAGTGGCCGTGGGTGATGATGACGGCGCGGACGCGGTCGCGGCGCTCTTCGAGGTACTTGGTGTTGGGGAGGATGTAGTCGATGCCCGGCGTATTCTCGTCCTTGAACTGGAAGCCGATGTCGATGACGACGATGTCGTTGCCGTATTCGACGGCGGTCATATTGCGGCCGATCTCTTCCACGCCGCCGAGCGGGATGATGCGGATGGCGTCAGCGGCGAGCGGGGGAATGGTGTCGCCGTCTTTGGCGTTCGGGGAAGCGGTGAGGCCTCGGGCCGGGCCGCGGAAGTTGCCGCCGCGCTTCATGGGGCGGGATTCCTTGCGGATGATAGACATGCGGGCGCCTGCGACATGGTTGGTCCCGGCGATCTTGCGGGCGCCTCTGCCGAGGACGACGCGGTGGCTTCCGCCGTGAGGAGCGCCTCCGGTTGCCGGTCCGCCGGCGGAGCCGCCGGTCTGGGCCTCGAAGGCCGCATGGTCATTGCGCATAGTGCGCGTGCGCTGGCTGTGCCGCGAGAAGCGGCCGCCGCCGGCGCCTCCGCTGCCTGCGCGAGGCGGCCGGCTGTCGCTGCCTGCTGCCTGCTGGATGTACGGCTTCGGAGATTCTTGGGGATTCTGTGGTTTCTGTTCGTTCATGTGATTCTGTAATTTACTGATAATTTTCTAATATTTATAATTAATGTTGGTCACTGATGGGAAAATGCCGGCCAGACGCGCTCGGTCTCCAGGTACCAGTCGCTTATCGAGGCGAAGCGGTCCGTGGGCGACGTGATGGTGCCGAGCTTCATGCCCGCCAGGCTCTTGGGCACGGCATAGATGAAGTCCGGCGCATACAGGAATGCCGCGGGCATGTCCGCGCTTATCGTCTGGTTCAACTGCCCGAAGGCCACCGCGCGACTTGACGGATCGATGGTCGTGCGGATGCTCTCGAGCAATTTGTCTGCCTTGCTATTGGCGTACATGGCGACGTTCAAGCCTGGCGCATTCCTCTGGGACG
>CAYSOS010000076.1:0-2872 GCA_964432735.1 uncultured Candidatus Saccharibacteria bacterium | reverse complement strand
ATCGAGGAGACCCTGGCCGATCCGGAGATGGCCGAGAATCCCCGCGAATGGCACTGGGCCCTCATGGATTACGGCGCGCACCTGAAAGCCAGCCTGCCCAACCCCTCGCGCCGGAGCGCGCATCATGTGAAGCAGAAGCCATTCAAGGGCTCGAACCGCGAACTGCGCTCCAAGATCCTCCAGGCCGTCATGAAGGGCGACATGAAAGACGAGGCGTTCAAGGGCCAGTATCCGGCATCGGCCGTCAAAAAGAACCTGGCCGACCTCGTCCGCGAAGGCTTCATCGTCGAGATGGGCACCGGGAAGCACAAGGCCTACCGAATCGTGTAGAATTACCGCATGGCGCTCACTCTCGACACTCTTGCCGCAGACAGATTCCGCCTCACGCCTCCCCAGCGGGACGCCTTGAAGCGTCTCGGAATTCTAACCGTGCGCGACCTCCTGTATCACTTCCCTGTGCGGTACGGCGACACGGTGGAGGCGCGGCACATAGACGGCCTCGGTAAGGGAGACAACGCTGTTATTTTCGGCAAGATCACCGGCCTGAAGGCCTCGAAAGGGTTCAAAACCAAGGTCACCATGGCGGACGGCACCGTGGAGGACGAGACCAGCAAGATCCACTGCGTATGGTTCAACCAGCCGTATTTGGCCAAAATGACGCCCGAAGGCGCATTCGTGCGCATCGAAGGCAAGGTCTCGGAGCGGCGCAATACTCAAGAGTTGTATTTCTCAAACCCGAAGATCGAAGTCGTGAACGAGCTCCCCACCGGCGTGGGCGATTCCCTCTTCTCGGCGGGCGGGCCTGACGCCTCGGCCGCGCACAACTTGTATCCGGTATATCCCGAATCCCGCGGCATCAGCTCCACGTGGATCTACCACAATATTCAAAAACTTTTCAAAACCGGCATTCTGGACGAGCTGGAAGACATTCTGCCCGGACACATTCTGGTGAAGTACCACCTGCCCAACATCCGCACCGCCCTCATCTGGATCCATACGCCCATGAAGCAGGATGACGCCGAAGCCGCCCGCAAGCGTTTTGCCTTCGAGGAAATCTTCCTGATCCAGCTCGCCCGCCAGCGCTCCCGCGCGACATACAAGGAAAATCCGGCATTCATTATCGAGCCGGCCCTTCCCGCGGTGAGCCAGTTCATCAAGCGCTTCCCCTTTTCCATGACCAAGGCCCAGGAGAATGCCGTGACGAGCATCCTCCAGGATTTCGCCCGCGAAGAAGCCATGACGCGGCTCCTTGAGGGAGATGTGGGTTCTGGAAAGACTGCCGTCGCCGCTACCGCCGCGTTCGCTGCCATTACCACCCGGCCAAGCCTGGTAGACAAGAACGGCAACCGCGTCCCGCAGAAGTTCGGCAACCTCCAGGTGGCATACATGTGCCCCACTGAAATTCTCGCCACCCAGCAGTTCGAGTCCTTCATTCAGTACTTCGCCTACCTCGGGGTGCATATCGGCCTCATCACTTCCTCCGGCTGCCGCGTTTTTCCTTCCAAGGTGAACCCGAAGGGCTGGACCGACATTTCCAAGAATCAGCTCCTGGCCTGGGTGGCCAACGGCGAGATCCCTATCGTGGTCGGCACGCACGCCCTCATCCAGAAGTCCGTGGAGTTCAAGCATCTGGCATTCGTCATCATCGACGAGCAGCACCGCTTCGGCACGGCCCAGCGCGCCAAGCTCGTCCACAAGAATGATGCCGGCCCCAGCGCAGGCAAGGCAGTGAAGAAACCTGCACCACACCTTCTTTCTATGACGGCCACGCCCATTCCCCGCACGCTTGCCCTCACTCTGTACGGCGACCTCGACCTCACTCTCTTGGATGAAGCTCCGCCGGGCAGGAAGCCCATCATCACTGAGATCGTCTACCCCACCAAGCGCGACGAGACCTACGAGAAGATCCGCGCCGAGCTCGCAGCCGGCCGCCAGATGTATGTCATCTGCCCGCGCATCAACGAGCCCGATCCAGACAAGGAAGCGGCTGTCATCGCCCGTTCCGTCAAAGAAGAGGCCAAGCGCCTACAAAAGGACGTCTTCCCTGACTACGCCGTGGGCGTCATGCACAGCAAGATGAAGCCGGCCGAGAAAGACCGAGTCATGAACGACTTCAAGGACGGCCGCATCAAGATCCTGTGTTCGACCTCCGTCGTCGAAGTGGGCGTGAACGTGCCCAATGCCACCGTCATCATCATCGAAGGTGCAGAGCGCTTCGGCCTGGCCCAGCTCCACCAGCTGCGCGGCCGCGTCATGCGCTCTTCGGATCAGGCCTACTGCTACTGCTTCGCCGAGACCACGAGCGAGAAGTCCGTCGAGCGCCTCAAGGCTCTCAAAACCGCCAAGAATGGCTTCGAGCTCGCAGAATCCGACCTCCAGCAGCGCGGCGCCGGCGAGCTCTCCGGCATCAAGCAGTGGGGCGTCTCCGATGTGGCCATGGATGCATTGAAAAACCTTCGGCTCGTGGAAGCTGCACGGAATGAGGCGCTGCGATTCATTTCAGAGGACGCGGAACTATCTAAATATCCGAGCCTCCGCACCGCAGTGGACGCCAAGGATTCGGGAATGCATTTTGAGTAACCCTTGACAGAAACCTTTTAAAAAGGCAATGTTCTGTCAGATAGATAAACCTTCAATGATAACAATCAGATACAGAAAGGTTCGCAATGAAAAAAGGAGGTACTGCTAAGCCTTCGAGAAATAAGGCATTTCAACTCACCGGATTGCTTCTGGGAAAAATGCGGGACAAAGCTTCTGCCATTGGTCGTAAGATTTACACGGAGCATCAGCAAGAGGAAAACTCGAGGAGGGCCGTAAACAGCCAACGTATTGACGGCGCCCTCATGAAAGCAAATGAAAGTTTTAAGGAGCT
>CAYSOS010000075.1:0-2919 GCA_964432735.1 uncultured Candidatus Saccharibacteria bacterium | reverse complement strand
GTGCAGGTGCGCGGCAACCATTACCACAGTCCGCCTGGGAAGACCTGGAATGGGTTTCGTCCAAATATCCGGAGGCAAATTCTCGATGAGATACTCTGTCACCCGGGCGTTCGTTTGCCATACCGATATGAGCGGGCGCAGCGAATTGCGCCGGACGCTATTTCGCCGCTTCACGATCAGTTAAAACGGGTAAGTACTCCACCCACGGCCCTACCTCTTGCCTATACTGCTTGGCAATCACCCGCGAAGCCTGTGCGATGTGGCCAAGATCGTGAACGATCCACGCCGCCAGAAGCTGACGAAGCCGGTCCTGGTTATGCGCTTGAATGTCGTGAATATCATGTAGCTAGTATATCACGCAAGAAATCACAGGATGTATCTGCCGTCCTTGTCGTCGCGGACGATCTTTCCCTTCTCGAGCGTGATGACGCGGCCGCCGACAGTGTCGACGACGCCCTTGTTATGCGTAGTGAGGAGGACGGTAGTGCCCAGCTCGTTGATCTTCTTCAGGATGCGCACTATCTCGAACGTGTTGCCTGGGTCGAGGTTGCCCGTAGGCTCGTCGGCGATGATCACGTCTGGCTGAGTGACGATGGCGCGGGCGATGGCTACGCGCTGGCGCTCTCCACCGGAGAGCTCGCGCGGGAAATTCCAGATCTTGTGGCCGAGGTCCACGAGCTCCAAGACGTGCGGCACGTCCGCGGCGATCTCGCGGTCTTTCCTGCCTGCCGCTTCCATGGCGAAGGCGATGTTCTCGTATACGGTCTTGGTCGGGATGAGGCGGTAATCCTGAAAGACGGTGCCGATGCGGCGGCGAAGCCTTGCGGTCTGCCCCTTGGAAAGGCTGCGGATATCCGCGGACTCGAAGAAGACCTTGCCTTCGGTGGGCCAGTCTTCGGCGATAAGGAGCTTCAAGAGCGTAGACTTGCCCGCGCCCGAATGGCCGACGATGGTCACGAATTCCTTGGGCTCCACGGCGAAGCTCACGCCTTCGAGGGCGATGGTCTTGTCAGGATATGTCTTGCTGACCTTGTCGTAATATATCATTTATGGATTATAACCCTTTCTCTGCCTCAATGAAATCATCCAGGTCTCCTTCCAATACCTTATCTACCTGCGACGTCTCGCAATCGGTGCGGTGGTCCTTCACCATCTTGTACGGATGGAGGACGTACGAGCGGATCTGGTTGCCCCACTCGATGGACGTGGTGGGCGCGACCTGCATCCCCTTCTCCTTGGCGATGCGCTCGTCTTCCAGGCGCTTCCAGAGCTTGGCCCGCAGGATATCCATGGCTTTCTCGCGGTTCTGGGCCTGCGAGCGCTCCGACGTCACGTGAATGGAGATGCCTGTGGGCTTGTGGAGGAGGCGCACGGCCGTCTCGCGCTTGTTCACGTTCTGGCCGCCGGGGCCGCCGGACTTGGCGATGGAGATGTCGATATCGTTTTCAGGAATGACAAGATCGCTCGCCGAGGCTTTCTCGAACTTGGGAATGACTTCCACGAGCGAAAAAGATGTCTGGCGCTTCTGGTTGGAGTTAAAGGGCGAGATGCGGACGAGGCGGTGCACGCCGGTCTCGTTCTTGAGCGTGCCGTATACGTTCTTCCCGGAGATCTCCACGGTGACATTTCGGTACCCGCCATGATCATTCTCATTCTGGTGAATGACAGACCAGCCCCAGCCTTTGCCTTCGGCATAGCGGCGATACATCCGGAGGAGCATGGCTGAGAAATCTTCCGCATCGTCGCCGCCAGCGCCGGAGAGTATGGAAAGGATGGCGTCTCCCTTGTCGTATTTGCCGATGCCCTCGAGATCGGCTTTGAGATCCTGCAGCTCCTTCACGGCCGCCTGGGCCTTGGCCTTGTCCGCCCAGAAGTCCGCCGAGCCCATGGCGGCTTCGAGAGCGGCGATCTTCTGCTGGACCTGTTCCCTTGTGTCTGACATTGGAGCCACCTCCCGGGCTTGAACCGGGGACCTACCCCTTACGAAGGGGTCGCTCTACCAACTGAGCTAAGGTGGCACTCACAAGCGCGCTTCGTACTCTAGCAAAAAAGGCCAGAAAATAAAAATGGCCGGCCCGGAATGGGACGGCCATGCAACCTGGAATGTCAGGATGCGGCTATGCGGCGACAACAGATACCAAGGAGGGGGGTAGATACATTTCCTCGATGAGATCGCTGCGCCTGATGGTCTTCAGCCATCGAGCATGCGCGTGGCAGAGTTTTTCCACCACCTTCTCGGGAGGCGTATGCTCAGTATCGATGACATAGTCAAAGGACGGCCTTTGCCACAGGCATCCTGGGTACAGAGTCTGGAAGTTCGCGTCGTCGTGATCGTCGCGCACGCGGATATCGCGCTCAACAGACTGAAGCGAAAGCTCGGGATTCTGTTTGACCTCATCCTTGTGCCTGCGTTCGGCGCAAACTTTCACAGGACAAGCAAGAAGGACCTTGAAGGCATGCGGCATGAAGATGTGCGGCAGACGGCCTTCGGCGATGACATAGTTATGGGAAGCGAAGATGGTCACAGTATCATCGCACCATTGGTCATGGCCTTCTTCGGGATGTTCCTTCTTATGCTTGGCAAAATCCTTGATCTCCTTGAATTTATTCTGGGCACCCCGCGCTCGCATGAGCTTCCCTATGGGAATGTAGCGATATGGGAGTTCCTTAAGCTCATCTTTGAGTTTCAGACCCTCGAGGCACGTGGTGCTGCCGACACCGGTCCGAGCTGTGATCGAGATCTGATGGGAGAAGCGCTTGGTGACCTGTTTAAAGGTGGCTGGATAATACATCTCGCCTTGAGATTTTGGCATTGCCTGATCTTTCGTTGGATATTGTTGAGGTTGTAGTGAAAACGCCCATGAAATGAACGCTGCATGCAAAGTACCTTATTTTTTATCGAACGTCAACGTGGAGCCG
>CAYSOS010000074.1:0-3135 GCA_964432735.1 uncultured Candidatus Saccharibacteria bacterium | reverse complement strand
AGATATCGATATGGATGTTGGTCGAGTCGAAGATCAGGAGCCCGCCGGCAGCGATGGGCGGCGAGACATCGTAGGAGCCGTACATGAACGCCCAGTATTCCGTGCCGAGGTTATCCGTAAATACGGTGGTCGCCCCGGAGAGGATATTGGTGATCTGGAAGATGCCCCAGGTGTCTTCGGTCGTGCCCGGAGGCGCGCCGACGACCGGCATGGCGCCGATCGCCTTGGTGAGGATGGTATCGGAGCTGTAGCCGTTCGCGTTGATGGTGAATCCACCGATGGACAGGTTCAGCTGGGCATTGGCCCTGTTGAAAGCGAGGATGCTGAGCACCCAGGCGAGGAGGAATGAATACTTTTTCAAGTTTCCTTTATATTGTGTTGTTTTGTGCTTATTTTTCCTGAACAAAAAGATGTTCAAGGCCAGTTTTGAACTTAGCACACTATATTTAGAGTGTCAAATCGGCCTATTTCTTGCCATCGAACGCCTTCTTCGTGGCCGCGATATCTATCTTCTTCATGCCGAGCATGGCTGCCATGGCCCTGCCTGCTTTGCCCTTGTCCGGATCCCCCAGCATCGCGGTGAGCGCTTCCGGCGTGATCTGCCAGGAAACGCCGAATCTGTCTTTGAGCCAGCCGCACTGGCTTTCCTGCCCACCGTTTGCCGTGAGCTTGTCCCAATAATAGTCGACTTCCTTCTGGTCCTTGCAGTTCACCACGAATGAGACTGATTCGTTGAACTTGAAGAGCGGGCCGCCATTCAAAGCCGTGAACTCTTGGCCCTCTATCTCGAAGGCGACCGTCATGACGGTGCCTGCAGGCACGCCTGACTGCTTCGAGGCTGCTTCGTCGTAGCGCATGACCTTCGTGATCTTGGAATTCTTGAAAATAGATACGTACAGATCGGCCGCCTCTTCGGCCTCTGTGTCGAACCAGAGGAATGGGGTGATTTTTTGCATGTATGCAGTATATCAGGTGATCCGTCATGTGAGGTATACTATATTTATGAAGAAGTGGCTCCATAGCGCATCTCCGTTCCAATGGGCCGCTCTCGCGGCATTCGTCCTTGTCGCTGTCGGCTTCTACTGGACCAGCGCCAGAACAGCAGAAACGAATGCGCGCATAGACCGCCTGGCCGCGAACCTCTATTCCCTTCAGCTCTCTGTCGCCTCGACGACCCAGATCTTGCAGGTCACCATAGCCCAGACGCACGGCGAATTGGCAGATGCGCTCTCCCACCAGCAGCAGATGCTGCAGAACCAGATCGGCACATACCAGCAGCAGGTCAATTCCGTGGCAGGCACGGTGAATACGCTCCAGAAGCTCTCCAAGACCGACCCGGAGCTCCTGCAGAAGTATTCCAAGGTCTTCTTCCTGAATGAGAACTACGCTCCGGCCGAGCTCGTGCAGATCCCCGAGCAGTACCGTTACAGCGCTTCCAAGCCGAATCTCTTCGCCACGCCAGCCTGGGCCTTCCTCAAGAACCTCCTCGATGCCGCTGCGGCCGCCAACGTGAAGCTCTACACGTATTCGACATACCGCTCATTCAACGAGCAGAGCGCTCTCAAGGGCGACTACAAGGTCACGTACGGCGCTGGCACAGCCAACTCGTTCTCGGCTGATCAGGGCTACTCAGAGCACCAGCTCGGCACAGCCGTGGACTTCATGACCTCCGGCATCGGCGGCCAGCTCGATACCGATCTCTTCGAGAATACTCCGGCCTTCCAGTGGCTTCAGGCAAACGCCTACAGGTACGGATTCATCCTCTCGTACCCCAAGAACAACCCATACTATATCTATGAGCCGTGGCACTGGCGCTTCGTGGGCGTAAAGCTCGCCACCGATCTCCATAACTCCGGCCAGAACTTCGCCGACTGGGACCAGCGGAAGATAGATGAGTATCTGGTGAATCTGTATGATCAGTAAAACTCTTTAGAACAGAGAGGGAGGTCTGATAACCTATGATGCGTGCTTTTTTATCTGCTGCGGGCCAGGGATTCGAACCCCAATAGTCTCCTTCAAAGGGAGAAGTCCTACCATTAGACGAGCCCGCAAATTTTGACGACCGCCATCTCCAAAGGCAATTGCTCGATGCGTGCCCGCCCTGTGGCTTCCGCCGCCTCCAAGAGTATCGCAAGCATAGAGGGCGTCAATGCCTTCTTCTGCGCCCGCGAAGAGATGAACTCGAAGTCATCCGGCGACACGCGCTCCTTCACGGACTCCGCGGCGGATTGGGAGTGCTGGAGGAGCATGATGAAGCGCGCTTTCTCAAGAACGAGCGTGATAAAGGTGTTCATGGAGATGCCCTCGTTTTCTGCCTTACCGAGGGCTTTGAGAGCGTTGTCTGCGTTCTTCGAGAGCAGGCTTTCCACGAATGAATTGACCAGCTCCGCCTTGGGAGCTCCGGTGATGGCCTCCACCTCCTTTCTGGTGAGCTTCCTGTCCGAAGAGGCGGCAATGACCTTCTCCAGCGTTCCCAGGGCGTCGCGGAAAGCACCATCCCCGAGAAGGGCTATGAGATCCGCTCCTCCTGCATCTATGTCATATCCTTCCTTCTTTGCGACGGAAGAGATCTGCTTCCTCAGGATGTCGCGCGTCGGCTTCCTGAACGAGAATGCCTGGCAGCGCGAAACGATGGTCTCCGGCACCTTGTCGAGCTCGGTCGTGGCTAGGATGAAGACGACGTGCCGGGGCGGCTCTTCCAGGGTTTTCAGGAGCGCATTCCAGGCATCCTTGGAAAGCATGTGGACCTCGTCGATGATGTAGACCTTACATGGCGAGGAAAACGGCAGGACGGCCACGTGCTCGCGGAGCTCGCGGATATTGTCGATGCCTCGGTTCGAGGCGGCGTCTATCTCGTAGATGTCCTCGTCGGCCGTGCCGAGGGCTTTGGCAAGGATGCGAGCCACGGATGTCTTCCCTGTGCCCCGCGAGCCGGAGAAGAGATATGCGTGGGCGGTGCGCTTGTTGTCGATGGCATCCTTGAGCGCCTCTACGATGCGGTCCTGGCCGATGACTTCGCTCCATTTCTGCGGGCGGTATGTGCGGTAGAGGACGGGCATGGCGACAGTATAGCAAAAAACGGCAAAGAATTGAGCCCCTAACACTCTTATAGAGTCTTCTTCAAATATTCATTCA
>CAYSOS010000073.1:0-3205 GCA_964432735.1 uncultured Candidatus Saccharibacteria bacterium | reverse complement strand
AATGCATCGTGGCGGTGAGTGGGCCCCTTCACGTCATAGGCCGCGACGATGTAGTCAGGCTTCAGCTGCTCTATGATCTTGAGGAGCATGGTCGAGACGCCGTAGAGGGCGCCCGTCGGTTCGCCCGCAGCCGTCGAAAAATCCGGAAGGGCATGGTATGCCCGGTGGAGGATGGCGTGGGAATCGAGGAGTACGAGGCGCTTCATATGGATATTGTACCTTTATCCCATATCTATGGAGTACGCGCCATCCTGGATGGCGAACTTGAGACTGGCGCCCGCGGCGAAGCTCTTCAAGCCGACATTCTCCGGCCACTCGACCATGACCAGGTTGTGCGGATCTGCTACGACATCTTCCCAGCGGATGGCAGCAAGCTCTTCGGGCTTCTCCAGGCGATACGCGTCTATATGCACGAGCCGCGGCCAGCGCGCGCTCTTGGTCTCGTATATCTTCATTATGACGAATGTGGGACTCGTCACGGTTTCTTCCACCCCAAGCTCCGCAGCAACCGCTTTCACGAATGCGGTCTTCCCCGCTCCGAGATGACCGGACAGGCCGACGATAAGGGCTTCGTCTGACGCGGCCGACATGGCGTGCTTTCGGCCCACATCTGCCAGCCATTCTTGTGCGATCTTCGCGGTTTCTTCCAGGGAATGAGATTCCTTTCGCTTCATGCCCCGAATCATACAACAAATAAAAAAGAAGGCTATCTCGGAGAGATAGCCTTCGGAAAAGAACACTGTCACATCGACGCAGAAACGGGGAGCGGACCATCGTACAACTGCCACACCCATTCGCCATCGACGAGCTCGGGGGTGTAGTACCGGCCGCCCTTTAGATACAAGCGCTTCTTTCCGGTCGGAAGATTGTCCGGATTCTGAGGATCCCTGACCGGGGAGTACGAGACTGCTTGCCGATACTGCATCGGCATCTCCGTATTCATCGCGTGATACACGGGCGCCGGGACCGGCTTGTAACAGCTCGGCTCGCGATGCGGCAGATCGAAGAGATCGAAGTGATAGTTCACATCCGTCTCCCTGCCATTCGGGCAGGTCTCGTCATACGTATGTTTTCCGATGCTCATGCATCCTGACAGGATGGCCAGCATGCTGGCCATGAGAAGACCTAACAGTAGTTTTGGCTTCATAGAATAAGAAGAGCTGTGGTTTTAGGTGTTCCGGGGAAGCCCGGGCTGTCCTGAATACAATCATATTTTATAAAAATGTCAAGCTCCTCCCCCGCCTCACCTTTATTCCTGCTATACTTGTTCCAAACAGATGACCATCCATTTCGACGAAGAAAAACAGAGGCAGAAGCTCGCCGACCTGCTCCACAAGGAAGAAGAGGAGCTGGTGAGCCTCCTTTCGGCCAAATACGGCCTGGAATATATCAATCTCATGGGCGTCGGCATCAACGCGGACGCCCTCCGCCTCATGGAAGAGAAGACGGCCCGGGAAGTAAAAGCCGCGCCATTCGCCCTCTTGGACAAGCGCGTGAAGATCGCTGTCCGCAACCCGGAGGAGCCCGAGCTCAAAGAGGTCTTTGGCGCCCTGGAGAAGAAAGGCTACCAGCCGGAAGTATATATCGCCTCCACCCAGAGCCTGGAAAAAGCTTGGAAGGGATACAAAGACCTCTCCTTCACATACGAGAGCCGCGCAGGATCTCTGGAGATCTCCAGCGAAGAGATCGGGGCTATCGTTGAAGAGGCAAAGAGCCTGCCCACCGTCATCTCCATCCTCGATAACACCGTCCACGCCAACAAAAGCTACCGCGTCTCGCGCATCCTCGAGACCATCGTGGCCGGCGCCCTGGCCGTGAATGCCTCCGACGTCCACCTGGAGCCGGAAGAAGCGTATGTGAAGCTGCGCTACCGCCTCGACGGCGTACTTCAGGAAGTCATCCGCTTCGACAACGAGACCTATGCCCTGCTCCTGTCGCGCATCAAGCTCATCTCCGGCATGAAGCTCAATGTGAAGAAGGATTCGCAGGACGGCCGCTTCAGCATCAAACTTTCATTCGGAGACATCGAAGTCCGCGTCTCCGTCCTTCCCGGCGCATACAACGAGTCCGTGGTGATGCGTCTCCTCAACCCCAAGTCCATCGAAGTCCCCCTCGAACAGCCCGGCATACACCCCAAGCTCCTCGCTATCCTCATGAAGGAAATGAACCGCCCGGACGGCATGATCCTCACGACAGGCCCCACCGGCGCCGGCAAGACGACGACCCTGTACGCATTCCTGAAGAAAGTGCATACGCCAGAGGTGAAGATCATCACTCTCGAAGACCCCATCGAATACCACATGCCAGGCATCGTCCAGACCCAGGTCAACGACAAAGGCTACACCTTCCTCGAAGGACTGCGCGCTGCCGTCCGCCAGGACCCGGACATTATCATGATCGGTGAGATCCGCGACGGCGACACCGCCAACATCGCCATCAATTCCGCTCTCACAGGCCACCTGGTCTTCTCGACCCTCCACACCAACGACGCCGCCGGCGCATTCCCCCGCCTGATAGACCTCGGCGCCAATCCGTCTATCATCCCCTCCGCCCTCCGCGTCTCTATGGCCCAGCGCCTGGTGCGCACCCTCTGCCCCGTCTGCAAGAAAGAGGCTCCACTCGAAGGAGAGTCTAAGAAGACCGTAGAGGCGACGCTCGCGGATATAGAAGACAGATCGCTCGCAGTTCCGGCTCCGACCAAGATCTGGGCCGCTGTCGGCTGCGACAAGTGCAACAAGACCGGCTACAAGGGCCGCATCGGCGTCTACGAAGCCATCCTCATGGACCAAGAAGTCGAGCGCGCAGTGCAGTCGAGCGCCAGCGACCGCGAGATCTGGCAGGCGGCCAAGAAACAAGGCATCCTTACCATGAAGCAGGACGGCATTCTGAAGGTATTGAAAGGAGTGACATCCCTCGAAGAGCTCGAGCGCGTCATTGCAATCACGGACTAAGTGTTGCGCAGTGACTTGTCCCCACTCTCTCGAATTGCTTTTGCTAGGGGCATGAGAGTAGGATAGCGGGCAGAAGAGATTCATCAGCCGAACTCGCTGATTCGAACGCAAGAATCTCTAAGCAATATCTCGCGACGTGATGCCGCAAGCGAGGTAGAGTCCCGAGGATAATTTCAGTACGCAAGACCGAAGTATTGCAACCAAAATGTCCTTAGCACTATACCCAAACCTGGGAAGGCCATTGCTTAGAGGTT
>CAYSOS010000072.1:0-3237 GCA_964432735.1 uncultured Candidatus Saccharibacteria bacterium | reverse complement strand
CAACAAAAGAAAACAGCTTACTGAAGATATGGTGAACTCCTCCGATAAAGTAATTGCCATTCTTGAAGACTATGAAGAGATTCCGGGCTATCTCGCTGCATCACCCAAGCTTATCCGCTGGAAAATACCGGATCCCAAGGGCCAAAACTTAGAAACTACGAGAAAAATAAAAGACCAGATCAAGGCATCGGTCGAGAAGCTGGGGCATGATATAATCTGACCACTATGAAAATCCTCTTCTGCGGCGGCGGCTCCGGCGGACATTTCTACCCGATCATCTCGGTCGCGGAGGCCCTCCACGAGGCCGTGCGCGAGCGCAAGGTCCTCGAGCCGCAGTACTACTATATGGCCCCGACGCCGTACAACCAGCGGGCCCTGTTCGACAACGATATCCAGTATGTGAGCGTCCCGGCAGGGAAGGTACGCCGCTATTTCTCGCTCTTGAACTTCACAGACGCCTTCAAGACTGTGACCGGCTGCGTCGTCGCCCTCATCAAGCTCTATTCCATCTATCCCGACGCTATCTTCAGCAAGGGCGGGTATCCGGCATTCCCGGTCCTCTTTGCGGCGAAACTCCTCCGCATTCCCGTCATCATCCATGAATCAGACTCGCACCCCGGCCGGGTCAGCAAGTGGTCGGCCAACTTCGCCAAGAGAATAGCTGTTTCGTATCCGGCAGCCGCGCCGCTCTTTGGGGTAAAGAACCAGTCCAAGATCGCCCACACAGGGAACCCTATCCGTCCGGAGATAGCAAAGCCTTTGGTGAACGGCGCCCATGAATTCCTCCAGCTCGAGCAGAAGGTGCCCACCGTGTTCGTGATCGGTGGCTCGCAGGGCGCAACCCGCATCAACGACGTCGTCATCGAGGCCCTGCCCGAGCTCCTCAACCGCTACCAGGTCATCCACCAGACCGGGAAGGCCAACCTGGCGGAGATCAAGTCCACTGCCGGCATCATCCTCAAGGACCATCCGTACGCATATCGCTACCACCCCTTCGACTACCTGAACGAGCTCGCCCTCCGCATGGCCGCAGGCGTGGCAGACGTCATCGTCTCGCGCGCAGGCTCAGGAGCCATCTTCGAGATCGCCGCCTGGGGCGTGCCGTCCATCATCATTCCCTTGCCGGAATCCATCTCGCACGACCAGACCACTAATGCATTCACGTACACACGCACCGGCGCTGGTTCCATCATCGAGGAGAACAACCTGCGCGCCCACATCCTCATCGGGGAAATAGACCGCATCTGCATGACCCCCGCCATCAAGGAGACCATGAAGGCCAAAGCCCTGGCCTTCGCCCGCCTGGACAGCGCCACAACAATCGCCAACGCCATTCTCGACATCGCCCTTGAACACGAAAAATGATGGTGCTATCATGAGGCTTCACAACCGTCGTAATTATTAAGCGCGTAATTCGTCTATACAATCATGCAACCAGAGACAGGCATCAAGACTTGGCAGTGGGTCGTCACAGTCATCGTCATTATCGTTCTCATCGTTATCGGCATCATGGTCTTCGGCAATAAGGGTGCTTCCGCCCCGGCAGACAACATGGATCTCTCCGGATCCCAGACTCCGGCAACCGGCGCCAACAGCATCGTCATGTCGGACCAGTATCCGGGCAACGTCGTGTACCTCTCGTCCGTCCAGCTCCAGAAGGCAGGATGGGTCGCCATCCACAAGGATAACGCCGGCACGCCGGGAGACATCATCGGCACGGCATTCGTTCCGGCAGGCGTGAGCCCAGTGAAGGTCACTCTCTCCCAGCCCATCGTCGATGGCGGCACGTACTACGCAATGCTCCACTCGGATAACGGCGATTCCAAGTTCGACGCTTCGACCGATCTTCCGCTCAAGGACGCTGCAGGCAATGTCATCATGAAGGTATTCCACGGTTCGGCTTCCGCAGGCGCGAATATAAAGGGTTAGTCTGACTAGGTAAAAAGTTCGAGAAAATCGCCCCAAGGTGGGCGGTTTTTGTTATTTGACAAAAATTATAATTAATGTAACAATTGTATCGAATCGGAGATACATCTCCTAAGCCAAAGAATCGGGCTATATTAAATATACGATTAAACGCCAGTTCATTTGAAATATGTTAGACACTATTCGCAAAATGGGGGTCCCAATTATTTATAATGGGACTTTAGCAATTACAGAAGTGTTCCACGAAAAGGTCGTCTTCTTGGCAATAAATGTTGCCATAGAAGAAGGAGGGGTTGAAGCTCTCATGAATCTTACCCAATCAAAATTCGGGGAAGATTGTAAATGTGAAGCGGTCGATGGACCATCAGCAGGTTACAATTTTACTTTCACAAGATTCATAGACAGACCCCTGCATGATCTGGAAGATATTCAAGACTTCCTTGTATCAACACAGGAGATGCTTAACGAAATGCTCGAGAAACTCTATGAGCAAGAAAGACTCTGGCATTTCTTAAATGATGATGAATAAATTTTCATTATCTATCTTCAAAGCACTCATTATAAGATGAGTGCTTTTTTATTTGCCTCATTTCCTCTATACTACCCGCATGGCAGTCGTCACCCGCTTCGCCCCGTCTCCCACCGGATATTTCCACGCCGGCTCATACCGCACGGCGCTTTTTGCATATCTCTATGCCCGCAAGCACGCGGGGAAATTCATCTTGCGCATCGAGGACACGGACAAGGAGCGCTCCAAGAAAGAGTATGAGGAAAACATAGTGGAGAGCCTGAAGTGGCTCGGCCTCGAGCACGATGAATTCTTCCGCCAGTCCGATAGGGGAGAGGTGTACAAGAAGCATATCCAGGCGCTCATAGACGCGGACAAGGCATATCTTTCTAAGGAAACTCCCAAGGATCCTGGCGGTAGGACGGAAGTCATCCGCTTCAGGAATCCCAATAAGAAGGTGACCTTCACAGATCTCATTCGCGGCGATATCACTTTCGACACAACAGAGCTCGGCGATTTCGTCATAGCCAAGGACATCAATGAGCCCGTCTTCCACCTGGTGAACGTCGTCGACGACTTCGAGATGGGCGTGACCCACATCATCCGCGGCGAGGACCACATCTCCAATACCCCCCGCCAGATCCTCACAAACGCAGCTCTGGGCGCGCCTGGTCCGTTTTTCGCCCACCTCCCCCTCCTTCCCGCGCACGTGTGACTCCCTCTACGCCGACGCCGACACCGGCCGCACCCTCGGCTCCGACAAGACCACCACCTGGATCCTCATCGTCAGCGACTTCCAGTGC
>CAYSOS010000071.1:0-3334 GCA_964432735.1 uncultured Candidatus Saccharibacteria bacterium | reverse complement strand
CCCTCCTCAAACGGAGGTAGAGCTCCCAGAACCGATGACCTGCCTCATGGCGATCGCCGTAAGGCCGCCTGGGTCAGTGGCCGGATAGGTGATCATGAACGTGCCCACTGCGGAGGTATCGATAGCGGACGGGGCAGTGGTGGAGGATACCGTGACGATATCCCCATCAGGATCGTTTGCAGTCACGCCAGGGTCATTGAAGGTGCTGCCGACTCCGATGACGAAATTCTCAGCCCCGATAAGAGCAATCGTAGGAGGCTGATTCGCAGGTGCGTCTGCGCGGACGATTCCGGAAAAACTCAAGAGAGCCGAGAGCGCGAGAGCGAGGTACGCGGGCCGAGAAACAGCTCGACGGAAATGGGTATAGCTCATGGTATCTAAAACGTTGCTAGTGGATAATTGCTTACGAAATGCATGCGGCCCTATAAGGCCTCGCATACTCAAAACGTACTCTCATGGCTGATTTTGTCAAGCGATCTTTCCGGAATATTTTCGGCCCTGAACGAGTGCGCGGTGCAGGATTCGAACCTGCGACCCTTCCCACGTCAAGGGAATGCTCTACCAACTGAGCTAACCGCGCTTTTTCTGTAACAGACGTCACCAAACTCTACCAAAAACATCCTGGAAAATCCACTGTCTTTTATGAGACACTCCCGTGTCCTTTATAACGGGGAAGCTGCGTCTTATAGGACGCTTAAGCCGCCTTATCTAGTTTCTCAAAGCGAAGGACTTTGGCAATGACGTATACGACCACTGCCAAGACAATGAAGTTGATCACATTTACTGAGAAGTTTCCATAGTTAATGGATGTTGAAGCGATATGAACGGCCATCTTAGAGAGGTCGGTAAAATTGCCCGTGGCGAGGCCAATTACCGGGTTGATGATGTCGGTCACGAATGAGCCGATGAGGTCGGAAGTGGCTTTACCGAGGATGAAGCCTACTCCGAACCCGACTATGCCTCGATTGCGTATGAATGCGATGAAGTTCTTCATGGTTGATGCTCTGGTAGCCCTACGGGGAATCGAACCCCGATTACAGCCTTGAAAAGGCCGTGTCCTAACCGTTAGACGATAGGGCCAGATGGCTTTTACAGTATCATTTTTTTGAAAAATCCGCAAAAAATGGTAGGCTAGGTCGTGCCCGATATGGAGAGGTGGCTGAGCGGTCGAAGGCACCGCACTCGAAATGCGGCAGGCTCGCAAGGGCCTCGGGAGTTCGAATCTCCCCCTCTCCGCTAGGTAAGTAATAGGCTATACTAAGCGTTATACGAAGCGTCATTATTTTTTTAATATACCTACTATATGAAAATCAAAGCAGTCGATTTCGTCGGATACCACGTGAAGGACTTCAAGATATCCCTCGATTTCTATCAGAATATTCTCGGTCTCGAGCTATTGAAGGATTCCAGCGACATCGAAAAGGGCTGGGCAGAATTCCAGGTCGGAAATGTCACCTTCGATCTCCTGACCTTCGATAAAGACAAGGCGGGCACCTCTTCAGGTCTTGCCTTTGCTGTGGATGATGTGAAGAAGGCGCTGGAAGAGCTCAAGGCTAAGGGCGTGAAGGTCGTGCAGGATCTCTATGAGACCCCTGTGTGCACTGGTGCGGGCATCGTGGATCCAGACGGCAACCAGATCTATCTGCATTGCCGCAAAGATGGCACTGCGGGATAGCTCCTGATATACTCTTTGCACGAAGGAGACTGGGCTGCCGCCCGCGTGATCTCGCTATAGCGCGATCGCATATGAATCGAAGGTCATGGGCCGTCATTGTCTCTGGCGGCGTGTCCGTTTTGCTTATCCTGTGCTGTCTTGTGTCCATTCCGCATTCAGCGAGCCTTGTGAAGGCTGAGGCCGTTATCGATCCTAGCGCGGCATATCCCGTAATGTCTGTGACAGATGGGGACACTCTAAAGGTACGAGCGAGCAGCCGCGATATCACTGTGCGCCTTCTCGGCATAAATACCCCTGAAACTGTGGATCCCCGGAAGCCGCCCGAATGCTTCGGTCACGAGGCTTCTGATGAGGCAAAATCCCTCATGACTGGCCGTTCTGTTCGTCTGGCTTTCAGCGCGGCAAAAGAGCATCGCGACAAGTATGGCCGGTATCTTATGTATGCGTATCGCGATGACGGCCTCTTCTTGAATGAATACCTGCTCCGGCAAGGCTTTGCCCGCGAATACACCGTAGGGAAGGCCTATTCGCTTCAAGCGAGCTTCAGGAAGGCCGAGGGAGAGGCGAAGGCGGCTGGTCTAGGATTATGGAAGGCGTGCGATAAGCCCTAGTTCGCGTGCAAATAGAGATAGATGTCTTCGAGGGCCTTCACGCCGTCGCCTGCGGCGATGTTGTTCTGGTGGTAGAGGCCGTCAGTGACGTCCCCTGCGGCCCAGACGCCGTCTGCGGAAGCGCGCTGGTTCTTGGGGTCGGTGATGACACGGGCGTATTGATCGAGCTCGACGACGCCAGTGAGGAAGTTGGTGTTCGGGATGGAGCCGATCTCCACGAAGATGCCGGTAACGGGGAGCTCGATGTCTTTCTTGGTCGCTGCGTCGGTATAGACGAAGCTTGAGACGAATTTGCCGCCTTTGACTTCCTTGGGAACGGCTCCCGTGACGATCTTCACTCGGGGGTTCTTGGAAACGGCAGCGACTGTGCCTGGATCTGCCTTGAAATTGTCAGAGCGATTGAGAAGGGTGATGCTCCTGCAGTAGGCCATGAGCTGGGCTGCCGTCTCGAAGGCCGCGTTGCCGCCGCCGATGACGGCTACGTCCTGGTCCGCGTATAGCGGGCCGTCGCAGGAGGCGCAGTAGGTGAGGCCTTTGTTGTCGTACTGTTCGGCGCCGGGAACGTCGAGCTTGCGGCGGCTGGAGCCGGAGGTGATAAGAAGGGCTCTGGCCTCGTACGTGCCCTTGTTCGTGGTTATGGAAAAGCCGTTGGCAGTCTTCGTGACCTTGGCGGCGAGCTCGCCCTCCTTGATGGCCACCGAGTTCGTGGCCATGGCCTTCAGGTGGTTCTCGAGCTTCTTGGCGAGCTCGATGCCGGGGATCTTGGTCTCGCCGATCCAGTTCTCGATGCCTTCCGAGACGGCGCTCTGGCCGTTCCAGTCCTTGGTGATGAAGACGGTCTTCAGCCACTTTCGGGCCGCGTACACGCCTGCGGCCACTTCTGCCGGGCCGCCAACGATGATTGCGAGGTCGTAGCCCATGATAATTAAAAAGGGGGATTAACGTTCTAAAACTGCCTCAAGAACCATTCAAGCGGGAACGTACCGAGGAGGCCGGAACCCCCCCGCCCCACCGCGCATTACACCCCCGTCACCACCGCACGTCCCCA
>CAYSOS010000070.1:0-3391 GCA_964432735.1 uncultured Candidatus Saccharibacteria bacterium | reverse complement strand
CCCGGCAGAGTCTCCGGACCGAGGCCGCATAACTCCGCTGGGCCAAGCCCGAAATAGTGACTGTCTCGGCTCATGTCGGAGTGGAAACGATGAAGCGCTTCAAGGGGGAACTGCCCTGTACGGAAGTCATCGGAGTTACCTTCCTTACGGGCATGTCGGAACAGGAATGCACCAGCATGTATTCCTGCACCATTGCGGAAGCCGTCCGCAGATTCACTGAAGATATCAAGGAGGCGAATCTCGACGGGATCGTCTGCGCTCCGCGGGAGATCGGCGAGGCGCGGCAGATTCTTGGGCCGGGCAAGAGGATATATGCTCCCGGAATCCGTCCAAAGTACATTCCAGTCAAACATGATGACCAGAATCCCGACAGGGTCATGACCCCGGGAGACGCCATTCGGGCCGGCGCGGACAGGATAATCGTCGGCCGACCAGTAACAATGTCGCCCGAGCCGTGCTCGGTAGCGGCAGGTATTCTTTCGGAAATCAAAGAGGCATTGCCGAAATCGCAACCCCGTACTGCCTAGTACGGGGTTTTCATTTATCTAGGTATCCTCTTTCCCCTCCTCTGCCTGTGGAATGCAATGGCGAAGCGGTGCACTTCGGCGTTCAAGGCGATGATCTCCACCCTATATTTTGCCGCGATCTCCGGATTGCCCACGATGCGGTCGGCCACGTGCTTCTCGTTCTTGGTCACGCCCACGACCGGAATGGAGATGCGTCGCGAGGCGAGCACTGCCTCTGCGTGCTTGGCCTGGGTTTCGTTGCCGTCTACCACGATGAGATCCGGATACGGCCACTCCGGATGGTTGAGGCGGCGCATGAGGATCTCGGTCAGGCCAGCAATGTCATCATTCTTGTTCTTGGAGACCTTGAACTTGCGGTAGTCGTTCTGCGAGAGCTGGCCATTCACGGAGACAACCATACCGCCGACGGTCTCCATGCCGCCGAGGTGTGCGATGTCGTATGCCTCCATGCGGAAGCCAGCGACAGGCGCGCCTGTCGAGCTGCGGAATTTGCCTGTGGCAGAGACATCATGCTTCAGGAGCGCCATGTCGTTGATATGGTCGAGCGCATACAGGAGATGCTTGAGGCGGTCGGCTTCCTCGAAGGCAAGCCCCTTGGCGGCGGCCTTCATCTGGTTCTCGAGGCGGCGCTGGAGAATGCCTTTCTTCCCTTCGAAGAAGAGGATGAGGTACTGGATGGTGCGCAGGTATTTCTGGCGGGCATCCTCGTCCTCGTCGCGCGGCGAAACGCCGAGAGCGCGGTAGAAGGCGTCGTGGCGCGGATCGACGGACTTCTTATCCTTGAATGGGAACATCCGGCGGAGGATCTTGAGAGCCGTCTTGATGAGGCCGGACTCGGGATACGGGCCGAAAGCGCGCTTCACTTTGTATGGAAGCGTGCCGTCTTTCAGCTGCTGGTCGAAGTCGCGGGCGCGGGCCAGGAAAACGCGCGGCCATGGCTCTGCCGTGATGACGACGTCCTGCGAGCTCTTGTCGTCCCGCTCGTCGATGTTGTAGAACGGCTGGTAGCGCTTGATGAGCTCGGATTCGAGAAGGATAGCTTCGAGGACGCTGCCGGTCTCCTGCCAGGTCACCGTGTGCGACTTGGTGATCATGTCCACGATGCGGGGACCGCGGGTGGCGATGAGATCGGCCGCGAAGTAGCTCTTGGTGCGGTCCCGGAGCGACGTGGCGCGGCCGATATACAGTGGCCGCTTCTTATCGTCCCGGAAGATATAGATGCCGGGATTCTCTGGCAGGCCCAGTTTTATAAGTTTCTGGGAAAGCATGGTGTGAGTGTAGCAGGTTGCGAGATGTTTGACTATCGTTATATATTATGCTATAAAGCAAACCTCTTTGAACTTTTACAACCGAATAACTATATGAACCAAGAATGTGTCAGTCAATTACAAACTGTCATAGAGACAGCCGTACAGAATCACCTGCAAGCTTTCCCTCTTACCACTGAGGATGCGATTTGCTTCGAGCTTACCCTATCAAATACATGCATTTTTCTTAAGCCGCTTATAGTGGCTCCTGAAAAGATGCTCGTCGTACGTCAGATAATTTCAAAGCATAAGCGTATCGCAAACCGATTCAACGATCTAGGTCAGCTCATTGAAGAATTACTTCAAAAAGAATACCTGGAATTGAAAAAATATCGGAATATAGGCCAGCTGAGTCTGAAGCGCCTTGCTGAAGATTTCAAAACAGTCGACATATCCTATCCATGGATGGCTGAGGCTCTGTTATATGAACCTGAAGTCAATCTGTATGCTTATCCTGAAGCTAGTACAAGGGAAATTAACTCTTCGGAATGGGATCTCATGTTCGAGGCTATGTGGGGTAAGAACGTATCAGCCACTAATTCAGCTAAACGAAAGAAGGTTCTTGCTGCATTAGCCCGATTCCAGAACAAACCTATAGAGCTTAAGCGGATCTTTCCAAGTTCCGTAGATCCTACATGGTATATGACTGACATTTCATGTATCAATAGCCGCTTTAAGTTTGCCCGGTTACCCTACAGGATCAGGGTTCTTCGTTTGTCAAAAACGAGCAAATCCTTCGAAGCGATAGCCCAAGTGGTTATCCTATAACTTCTATAACTCTACAACCATACCTCGAAAGGGGTATGGTTTTTATTACCCCCGCTTCAGCACCTTCTTCAGATACTGTCCCGTATACGACTTCGGATTGTTTGCCACCTCTTCCGGCGTGCCCTTGGCGACCAGCTTGCCGCCGCGCTCGCCGCCCTCGGGGCCGATGTCGATAACATGATCGGCGCTCTTGATGAGATCCAGGTTGTGCTCGATCACGACCACCGTATTTCCCTTCTCCACTAGCCTCTGGAGGATCTCGATGAGCTTGCGGACGTCTTCGTAGTGGAGGCCGACGGTGGGCTCGTCGAGGAGATAAATGGTCTTCTGGACATGCGAGCGGTAGAGCTCGGAGGAGATCTTCACGCGCTGGGCTTCGCCGCCGGAGAGAGTCGTGGCGGACTGGCCCACCTTGAGGTAGCCAAGGCCCACTTCCTGCAAGGTAGACAGGCGATCATAGATGGCGGGAATGCTCTCGAAGAATTCCAAAGCTTCCTCGACGGTGAGCTCGAGGATGTCGTGGATGCTCTTCTTTTTATACTTGATGTCGAGGGTCTCCTTCATGAAGCGCTTGCCGTTGCAGACGTCGCAGGTGACGTAGACCGTGGGCAGGAAGTGCATCTCCACGGCGATCTCGCCGTTGCCTTCGCAGTTCTCGCAGCGGCCGCCGGGGCGGTTGAAGGAGAACCTGCCGGGTCCCCATCCGCGAGCGCGTGCCTCGGGCTCTGCGGCGAACATATCGCGGATATGCGTCCAGGCGCCGGTGTACGTGGCGGGATTGGAGCGGGG
>CAYSOS010000069.1:0-3405 GCA_964432735.1 uncultured Candidatus Saccharibacteria bacterium | reverse complement strand
TTTTGTGCCGATTTGAAGAAAAATTCATGCGGATTTGAACTTTTTTTGAAACGGATTTTATCCCTGTCCTGATAGACTCTCTCGATTAATAGAGTTAAAATATCCATGCATGAAGACTATCGAGCCCCGCATAAAAACGTACATCCACAGAACTGTTGATATTGCGGTCAATAAGGCTTCTTCAAAATTCGAGAAGATCATGCGGCATGAAATAGGCCTGCTCCAGGAATTCTGGCGGCATGAATTCGCCCTTGCAATGGAGATAATAAAAGACAAGCCTGGCCGCGAAGAAGTGCGAGAAATCGCTCGGGACGAGCTCCGCTATCATGGCTTTCAGCGTTAAAACCCACTCGTTCGAAGGCCCGCTCGACCTCCTTCTCGACCTCATCGAGAAGCGCAAGCTCTTCATAAGCGACATCTCGCTCGCCAAGGTGACGGATGATTTCATCGCCCATGTCCGCCAGTTCGAGAACCTGCCCATGGGGGAGTCGGCGCATTTCATACTGGTCGCATCCACCCTGCTTCTCATAAAATCCAAGTCTCTGCTTCCAGAACTGGCTCTCACGGAAGAAGAGCAGGGCAATATCCAGGACCTTGAGACCCGTCTCAAGATATACAAGCGCATCAAGGAGGCTTCCAGGCATGTCCAGGGGCTTTTCGGCGCCGAGGTCATATATCCCCAATCCCAGGCCCGGCCGGTGCAAGCGGTCTTCGTGCCAGATCCTGCGTTCACATTAGAAAAAGCGCTTTCGTCTCTCAAGGACCTCATCAGCAAGCTCCCGAAGAAAGAGGCCCTGCCCAAGGTCATGGTGAAGAAGATCATGAGCCTAGAAGAGACCATCACGGCTCTCACTTCGCGCATCACGAGCCAGCTCAAGATGAGCTTCCGCCAGTTCACCTCGGAGCACAAGGCGGAGAAGGTCACTGTCATCGTGAGCTTCCTCGCCATGCTCGAGCTCGTGAAGCAGGGAGTCCTCCATGTGAGCCAGGAATCCCGCTTCGGGGACATCGAGATGGAGACCAAGCAAGTGGGCGTGCCGAGGTATTAGGCCGGAGCCCTCATCTGCTATACTCATTCCCATGACGCCGTCCATCGCCCAAAAAATAGAAGCCGTGCTCTTCTGGAAAGCCGAGCCTGTAGCGATAAAGAAGCTGGCGAGCTTGCTGGGAACAGACGCCAAGGCCATCAAAAACGGCATCGCGGAACTAGAAGCATCGCTCCGGGGCAGGGGGCTCACCCTGGTCCAGACGGACGACGAGGTCATGCTGGGCACCGCAAAGGAGCTCGCGCCGCTCATCCAAGAGCTCACCAAGGACGAGCTCGCCCGCGATCTCGGAAAAGCCGGCCTCGAGACCCTTTCCATCATCCTCTACCAAGGCCCCATTTCGCGTGCAGACATCGACTACATCCGAGGCGTGAATTCCCAGTTCATCCTGCGGGCCCTCCTCATCCGCGGCCTGGTGGAGCGCGTAGACAACCCCGGCGACGCCCGCAGCTTCCTCTACAAGGCCACCCTGGATACCCTAGCGCACCTTGGCCTCGGCAAGCTCGCTGATCTGCCCGAATACGAGACCGTGAAGCGCGACATCGAGGCGTTCAAGCAGGCCTCGCAGTCACACTCCGCAGAGCCTGAAGAGAAGCCTGATGCTACAATAGAAGGATAATGTCAGCCCGACCCCGGATCGACAGGCTCTTCCTGTTCTCGACGGCCGCCCTCGCGGTCGCAGGCTTCGTCATATTCTTGTCGGCGTCCCTTGGCCTCCTTTCCGGAAGCGGGGCCAGCTTCGGGTCCGTGGCCCTGAAGCAGGCAGCGTCCCTCGTCATGGGCGGCATCGCCTTCTATATCTTCTCGCGCATCAAGTACACCGTATGGCGCAAGTCCGCCTGGATCATCCTCGGGGGAGCCATCCTGGTGAACCTGCTTCTCTTCATCCCCGCCCTCACCCTGCACTACAACGGCGCCTCGAGGTGGATCAACGTCGGGCCGCTGTCATTCCAGCCGTCGGAGTTCCTGAAGATCGGCTTCATCATCTATCTGGCCGCCTGGATATACATGGCCAAGGACAAGATCAAGCAGATGCGCCTCGGCCTCATCCCGTACATGATCCTCATGGGCATCCTGGGCACGCTCCTCCTCATCCAGTCCGATACGGATACTCTGGTCATCATCGGGGTGACGGGCATCGCCATGCTGGTCATCGCCGGCCTGCCTATCCGGCACATGCTCCTGGCAGGGCTTCTCATCGTGGTCGTGGTAGCCGGGGTCATCTTCTTCAGGCCATACGCCCGCCAGCGCTTCATGGTGTACCTGAATCCAGCCGCCAACTCGCAGGGCGCGAGCTATCAGATCAACCAGTCCCTGATCGCTATCGGCTCGGGCGGCATGTTCGGCCGCGGCTTCGGCCAGAGCATCCAGAAGTTCGGATACCTCCCCCAGCCGACGGATGACTCCATCTTCGCGGTGGCCGCGGAAGAATTCGGCTTCATGGGCACCAGCGTTCTTCTCGGCTTGTACTGTCTCTTTGCCGCAGCCTGCTTCCGCGTGGCGGGAAGGGCAGCGGATGTCTTTGGAGCCATGACGGCCATCGGCATCGCGGTCTTGGTCATTGCAGAATCATTCCTCAACATGGCAGCCATGCTTGGGCTCATACCCATTTCCGGCGTGCCGCTTCTGTTCGTGTCCCACGGCGGCACGGCGCTTGTGATTATTTTGATGGCCGCAGGAATCGTGGCGAATGTTTCGAAACATGGGAAATAAAAAGCTCCGCATAGTAATGCGGAGCTCGAGGATGGTCAGGCTGCCGCTTTGAAGCTTGCAGCCCTGAAGGCGATCGGAATCCCTTTCAAGCGGATGATCCAGCCCGTGACGACCAGTTCCTTGCCATTACGACAGGGGAGCGGAGAAAAAGACACCTCCGTAACCTCACGCCGGCCGATTTCAGATCCCTTGATGATGTACTTGCCAACCTTGAAGTTGACTCCATCGCGCGGTACCGCCATAGTGCCAGGAGCAAACAGGCAGCCTTCGCGGCGGATGTCTGCCGCCTCGACAATCAATCTGCCAACGAAGGCTGATTGTCCGATGTCATCCGAATCAGGAGGAATCTCACTTAACTCTTTGCCTAATGAGAACATATTCATACTGCCATCTTAGTAACATATTTATGAAGTTTTGTCTATTTATAGTATAATCCTATTGCAATGAAAATCTTGTTTATATGCAGAGGTAATGTCGGTAGGAGTCAGATCGCGGAAGCCCTGTTCAAGAAGCTCTGTGGGAACAAGGCAGAAAGCTTATCTGCAGGTACGAAGCTGAGCGGCCCGGAACAGCCCATTGGAGAACTTCTTCCCGCTATTCAAGAGGTGCTAGATGTAATGAAAGAAGAGGGTATTGATGTGGGTCC
>CAYSOS010000068.1:0-3439 GCA_964432735.1 uncultured Candidatus Saccharibacteria bacterium | reverse complement strand
TACTGGCCAAGCATACAACGTGGTCGTAGATGGGGTAGGGACAGGCTCATTCACTTTGGATGTAGAGCGCATCCGGGGCGCCTCTACTACAGAGGCTTTCGAGTGGAAGGATATCCCCGTGACGCCGCTTACGGTCGCTACGACCACCATTCAGGCTGCTTCGATCCCACAGCTCCTCTTGGACATGAACGGAGATGACCAGCCGGAAGCGACCATCAAGGCCAACACCCCATTCGATAGGCCTCGTTTCCTGGACCTCTTCAAGAACTTCAGATGGCCGAAGAATCCTCGCCTCTGGTGGAGGAGGGCCTTCGAGGCAGACCGCATCAGGATCCTGGCAGAGATCGCGGCATATATAGCCCGCTTCGGCCATTAGTTGTCTTTCTTCTTATTGCGTGTTAGCTTAGTGTCCAAGGCCAAAGACAGAAGGCGGCAGGCTCGAAAGAGCCGGCACTAAGACCTTCCGAGGTGAACTCCTTTGTTTGGCCTGCAAAGGTCGAGCATTATAAGCAACCATTGAATACAATGGCACGCACAAAAGAACAGAAGAAAGAAATCATACAGAAGCTTGAGAAGATCATGGACGGAGCCAAGTCCCTGGTGTTCGTGAACATCCACGGCCTCCAGGTCTCGAACTCTACGACCATGCGCAAGGCCTTGAAGGCAGACGGCGTCGGCCTCTTCGTCGCGAAGAAGACCCTCACCTCTCATGCGCTCAAGAGCAAGAAGTACGAAGGCGCCGAGCCTGCGCTCGTGGGCGAATTCGCCCTCGCGTACGGCACGGACCTCACGGCTCCGGCTCGCGGCGTGTATGCCTTCCAGAATAAGTTCAAGGAGAAAGTCTCCATCGTCGGAGGCGTCTTCGAGGGCAAGTTCATGACCAAGGAGGAAATGACTGCTATCGCAGCCATCCCGTCTATGAAGACCCTCCAGGGCATGTTCGTCAATCTCATCAACTCTCCGATACAGGGCTTCGTCATGGCCTTGGATCAGATCGCACAGAAGAAGACCGCTTAATATTCATCAATACATTATCATGGACACCACACAGACAGTAGAAGTTCCGGCAAAGTTCAAGTCCCTCGTCGAGTCCATCGAGAAGCTCTCGGTCCTCGACCTCAACGAGCTCGTCAAGGTCCTTGAGAAGAAGTTCGGCGTCTCGGCCCAGGCCGTCGCAGTCGCTGCTCCGGCAGCAGCAGGCGCAGCCGCCGCAGGCGAAGAGAAGAGCACCTTCGCAGTCCACCTCAAAGATGCTGGCGCTCAGAAGATCGCCGTCATCAAGGTCGTGAAGGAGGCCCTCGCTCTCGGCTTGAAGGAGGCGAAGGACCTCGTGGATGGCGCCCCGGCTCTCTTGAAGGACGCTATGAAGAAGGAGGACGCAGAGAAGCTCAAGAAGGACATCGAAGCCGCAGGCGGCAAGGTCGAGTTCAAATAAGCTTCACCCGTGATCCCCTCGGGGACATAATCGAATCGCAATGGACGTACTCACTGCACTCTTCGGGAACCCGATCAAGGTGAAAATCCTTCGCATGTTCCTGTTCAACTCCGAGACGCCATTCTTCCTCCAAGAAATAGTGGAGAGGACCATGGCGCCTTCGAAGGCGGTGAGGAAGGAGCTCGGAGGGCTGGCGAACGCCGGCTTTCTCCGCAAGCGCTTGGTGACGAAGGACATCCAATCTGTCCGCGGTGCCAAGGTCGTCGTGAAGAAAGTCCACGGCCTCGCCTATTGCCTGAATAGCAAGTTCGCGCACCTCGACCCTCTGAAGACGCTCCTGACCATCTCGAGCATCACCGCGGACGAATCGCTCACGAAGCGGTTCGCCGCTGTGGGCCGCTTGAGGCTCCTCGTCGCCGCAGGCGTCTTCATCCAGAATTGGGATTCCCGCGTCGATCTGCTCCTTGTCGGAGACGACCTGAACCTGCCTAAGATCGAGAGCGTCATCAAGAGCATCGAGGCGGAAATAGGGAAGGAGATAGGCTATTCAGCCTTCGAAACCCAGGATTTCGAGTATCGAATGGGCATCCACGACAGGCTTGTCCGCGATATCCTCGATTATCCCCACACCACCCTCATCGATCGTATGGGAATAGAACCCCAGTAGCGGTATAATTATGCCACACCATCGTGTGGTATTTTTATAAGACCTAATCCATCAATCATATGATGCTAGTTCAGAACTGGGGCGATGTCTTCACTCAATCGCTTCAGAGCGTGTGGTACGGCGTAGTCAGCTTCGCGCCGAGCCTGATCATGGCCCTTATCATCTTCGCCATCGGCTGGGTCCTCGCCGCTTTGGTCGAGCACCTCGTCGAGAGCCTCTTCAAGGCTCTCAAAGTCGATGCCGCCCTCAAGTCGGCAGGCATGGAGGATGTCGTGAAGCGCGCCGGGCACTCCCTTAACTCGGGAGCATTCGTCGGCTCCATCTGCAGGTGGTTCATCATCGTGGTCTTCCTCATGGCATCCTTCGATGTCCTCGGCTTGGCCCAGGTGAATCTCTTCCTCACCCAGGTCGTAAGCTACCTCCCGCAGGTCCTCGTGGGAGTCCTTATCATCATCGTGACCGCTGTCATCGCCCGCGCCATGCAGAAGCTGGTCGTCGCGAGCGCTCGCGCGAGCCATCTGCATGTCGCAGAGCTCTCGGGTCGCGTCACGAAGTGGATCATCTGGATCTTCGGCATCCTGACGGCCCTCTACACCCTCGGCGTAGCGCCGGCCCTCATCCAGACCATCGTCATGGCCATCTTGGCTGGCGGCGCTTTGGCATTCGGCCTGGCATTCGGCCTCGGCGGCAAGGATACCGCTCAGGACATCCTTAAGCGGACGTCCCAGGCCATCATGCAAAAGGACTAGTTTTTCTTCAGGTTTCTTCCCACGAAAGGCGGCCTCCGGGCCGCTTTTGTGCACATATTGTCCCCACTATTGACTTATATATGGCCCTGAGTATACTTACTTTTACATCCGAATGTTTATCAAGACTAACCCCTCCATATCGCGGCCATAGCCACACTCCAGCGATGGGGCGTTGCTCATGACCGCTTAACAGAGCGGTTTTTCTTTTCTTCGGGTGAGATGCTTCTTGAAAATCTTATACCGTGAACAAGTAAATTAAGTAAAGGTCTGCCTTTTCTGTAGAGATATGGAAAAGGCGAACGAATAAGCAATGTAGGTGTAAGTAAGTATGAAGTAAGTAACACAAGCGGTTTTTAGAGTTCCTAACAGGAATTTTAAAGGGCGTATGGTGGATGCCTTGGCTTCATGGAGGCGATGAAGGACGCAGCGTGGCGGCGATACGCTTCGGGGAGGTGCCGAGCAACCTTTGATCCGAAGATGTCCGAATGGGGAAACCCCGTGAGATGAACTCTCATGATCCTGAGCGCAAGCGAGCGGAGCGTACCCTGGGAAGTAAAACATTTCAGTACCAGGTGGAATAAAAACAAA
>CAYSOS010000067.1:0-3583 GCA_964432735.1 uncultured Candidatus Saccharibacteria bacterium | reverse complement strand
AGCCTCTATTTCTTCGGGCTTGGGTTCGATCTTCTCGGCTTTGGCGATAGCATTCAAAATGAGCTGCAGCTTGGCCTTCTTCTCGGCTGTGGGGGTCCAGTCCTTGCGGATGTCCTCGATGGATTTCTTGGCGTGCTTCAGATAGTCCTCGAGGGTGAGGCCCATGCGCTCGATATCGCTCCTGAACTGGTTCTCCATGCGGGAGATCTCGCTCTCGAGCATGATGTCCGGGAGCTCGACGGTCGTCGCCTCAGCCAGTCCGTCTGCGATCTTGATGCGGCGCTTCTCGCGGGCAGCGTTCTTCTTGTCGTCCGCGAGCATCTCGGAGAGCTTGTCTTTGAAATCCGGCACGCTCTCGAAGTCTCCGACCGTCTTCACGAAATCGTCGGTGAGCTCGGGCAGATTGCCCATGATGGCCTTGTCGTGCTCCTCCGGCGTCATCTTGGAATGGTCATGGCCCTCGTGGGAAGCGTGCGACTTGCGGACGCGAAGGATGGCGTCTTCGAGGTCTTTGTCGGTGACGGCGCTCTCAAGGCCACCGAAATCCTTAACTTCCTTGGCAGAGATCTTCTTGTAGTCGGGGAGGGCGAGCTCCGGCACGACAGCGGTCGTGGCCTTGAATTCGAGCGGGTTGCCAGCGGCCAGCTTCATGACCTGGATGGTCGGTTTGCCGATGGCGTCTATCTTCTTCTCGACGAGCACATCGACATACGCTTTGGGAACAGCCAGCTCAGCCATTTCTTCAAGGATAGCCATCTCGCCGACTTTGGCCACGAGGATATTCTCGGGGATGTTGCCAGTCCGGAAGCCGTCTATTTTCACGGAGCCGGAGATATTCTTCACGGCCTGGGCACGGTGCTTTTCCCACGCAGCAGCGGGAATAGAAGCAGTTATTTCGACGCGGGATCCATCCAGCTTCTTTACTGAAGCCTCGGCAGGGGTTGTATTCTTCATGGATCGCAGTCTACCTTAGAAATTCTTGTTGTCCAGTCCGTTGGTCGAAGCGTTGAGATCTGTCTGGAGGGAATTGACATCAGTCGAGGTGCTGGTGACCGGCTTCACGCCAGAGTCGTCCGTGGTCTGCTGGGTCGCTGTGGAATCATCCGGAATGATGGGCTGGGTGATGCGGGAAGCGAAGAGGTACAGAGCCGCGAAGATGAGGACGAGGACGATGATCAGGGTCGCGATGATAGGGCCGACCTTCTTGTCTCCGTGAGGAGCAGGAGCCTCTGCCGGGGGGAAGGGGGGCATATTCTGGTTGTTCATCGCGGGCTGATTGAGTGGGTCCATGAGGCGTTATTTATTTTAGGTTGATTATACAGACAATACTATCATTATTGGTGAGAAGCGGAAGTGGATTCGGTGGTAGTGGCGTGGATCTCAGCGCGAAGCTCTACTCCGAGAGCGCGGGCGATGGCGATGACGACGTCGTTCAGAGCCTTGCGGGCGTCATTCACTGCCCGGATGGCATCCGCTCCGATCTGGCGGGGCTTATCGAGGTCTATGTCCGCGGAAGCGTCTGCCGAAACATTCGCTTCGACAGTGGTCGAGGCGGCCGGCGTGAATGCCTTGAGAGCCTGGATAGACTGGTCTGCCAAGGTTATTTTGGCATCTGCTGTTATAAGGAGAGAGCTTGCAGACGTCATATCCTTGCCATTAGAGGTCTCGGTCGAGATGCGGGCTGCGATACGCGTGCGGATCTGCTTGAGGTTATCGAGGGCGCGGGTGAGCTCCATCACGAGCCTGTTGCGGAGATCTTCGAACATGGCCTTGCGGACGGTCTGCATGCGTTCGCGGATGTTGTCGCGCCTCTCTTCGGTGGAAGAAGCGATCCTGCGGATCATGCCGGGAGGAATGGGGCGGGTCGTGGAGCCTTCGTGGCGGAGCTCCATTTCAGCGTGGAGCAGCGGTCGGCCGGGCATTCCAGGCATGCCGGGGGTCGACGTCGAGCGCTTTTCTAGCATGGCGTTCCTCGAGTCTTCGTTGCCGCGCATGCGGTCCTCATAGGTCTGGTAGTTCTGCTGGATCCTCTGTCTCAGAGTATCGCGGAGCTTCATGGTGCCAGCATTCGGGCCAGCATCTATGGACTGGCCGATTCCGGTCGCAGCCTCGGTATCGATCATGGTCTGGGCGTTCGTGATAAGGGGTGCGGCAAAAGCCACGATGCCTGCCGCGACGAGGGAAATATAAGGATATTTTTTCATGCCTAGCAGTATACCACTGCTAGGGCGTTGCAAAAAGAGGCTGATCCGAGGCTATTTCTTCGTGCCTTTGTAGAGCTTGAGGGATTCTGCGAAGGCCTTCTTCGCCTCTGCGGCGCCACCGAAGCCATTCACGAGGACCTTCTTGTTCTGGAGCTCTTTGTATGTGGTATAGAAATGCTTGATCTCCTTCAGGGAATGCTCGTTGACGTCTCCGAGGTCCTTCACGCCGTTCCAGCGGGGATCCGAAGCAGGCACTCCGATGATCTTGTCGTCTCCTTCGCCGGAGTCGTTCATATTCATGATGGCGACGGGCCTCACCTCCACCAGGGTGCCGGTATCGAGGGCATACGTGGAAAGGATGATGACATCCAACGGATCTCCGTCATGCCAGAGGGTCTGGGGCACGAAGCCGTAGTCGAAGGGGAAGTGCTGGGAGGTGTGGAGGACGCGGTCCAGCTTGATGATGCCGTTCTTCTTGTCTACTTCGTATTTGTTGCCGGAGCCCTTGGAGATCTCGACGATGACGTTCATCGAGTCAGCTGTGCCAGGATCGATATCATGGACGAGATGCATATATGGATAGTTTTAGAGGATTAATGTCAGAGGATGCGCAGCTACAGTGTACCGTTATGCCGAGGCCTCTTCAACCTTGCTGTCAGCCTTTTCGGTCTCTGATTCCGTAGTGTCGCCGCCTGTGGACTTGATGTCTATCTTCCAGCCGGTGAGCTTGGCTGCGAGGCGCACGTTCTGGCCGCCCTTGCCGATGGCGAGGGACTGCTCGTCTTCGGTCACGAGGACGATGGCGCGATGCTCGGCGTCGATGAGCTCGATGGATACGACTTCTGCAGGGGAGAGGGCTTCCTCGATAAAGAGGGCAGGGTCCTCATTCCACTCGACGATGTCTATCTTCTCGCCGGAAAGCTCGGATGTGACGGTCGAGACGCGCACGCCGCGCTGGCCGACGAGGGAGCCGATGGGATCGATGTGGGAATCATGGGAGATGACGGACACTTTGGAGCGAGAGCCGGCTTCGCGGGCGATGGCCTTGATCTCGACGACGCCGGACGCGATCTCAGGAGCCTCGGTCTCGAAGAGCTTGGCCAGGAACTTGGGATGAGCGCGGGAGAGCTTGAGGACGATGCCGCGCGGAGTCTCTTCCACTGCATAGAGGTAGGCGCGAATGCGGTCGCCAGTCTTCCAGCGTTCGGACGGGATCTGCTCTTCGTACGGGATGACGCCCACTGCGCGGCCCATATCGATATGGACCACACCGCGCTCGACGCGCTCCACGGTGCCAGCCACGATCTCGCCTTCCTTCTCGCCGTATTCGCCCATGACCGAGACTTTCTCGGCCTCGCGGATCTTCTGGATGATGACCT
>CAYSOS010000066.1:0-3593 GCA_964432735.1 uncultured Candidatus Saccharibacteria bacterium | reverse complement strand
TTCCGCCGGAGGCACGGCCAAGACCGGCCGCGACCGCCGCATCCAGGCCATTCTGCCGCTCCGCGGCAAGATCCTGAACATCGAGCGCGCCCGCCTGGACCGCATGCTCGGCTCCGAGCAGATCAAGAACCTGGTCCTCGCCTTCGGCACCGCTATCGGCGACACCTTCGATATCACGAACCTCCGCTACCACAAGATCGTCCTCGCCACCGATGCCGACGTGGACGGCGCCCATATCCGTACTCTCATCCTCACCCTCCTGTATCGCTATTTCCGCCCGCTCATCGAAGCCGGCCATGTCTTCATCGCTCAGCCGCCGTTGTATAAGGTGAAGCGCGGCAAGGAGCTCCTGTATTTTTATTCCGAAGAAGAGAAGTCCAAGGCTCTCGGCAAGGACTTCGATGATGCCCAGATCGCAGACTCGGCTCTCGACGCCGCAGACATGGATGCCCGCGAGCGCCTGCTTACGGCCGCCGAAGCTCCTGCAGACGAAGCTGGGGCAGAAGGCGCCGAAGAAGCTGCAGCGACCGGCAAAGGCAAGGCTCCCAAGGTCTCCATTCAGCGCTATAAGGGTCTCGGCGAGATGAATGCAGACGAGCTCTGGGAGACGACCATGGATCCAACCCGCCGCGTCCTGAAGCAGGTGTCGATAGAAGACGGCCAGGATGCCGACAAGGTCTTCGACATGCTCATGGGCGACGACGTGCCTGCCAGGAAGTCCTTCATCCAGTCCAACGCCAAGCTGGCGACATTGGATATCTAAGAAGCAGGCCGGTTTTTGTCCGGCCTTTTTGTGACGATCGGTCTATTGACCTTAGGCTTATTCGGGAGTACAGTCTCTCCGAACCAAGAAAGATCTAAATGAACCCAATATCTTTGGCATGTCTCGGCGGCGGAGCGCTTTTCTTCGTCGTCTATTGCGTGGTTATTCACGTGCAAGCGCGTCGAAAGCGCCGCAACCGGACGTTCTAAGCGTTTCCAAAGCCCAGCTTTCGCAAGAGCCCTTCGGGGCTCTTTTTTATTGCACCCTTTATTACACCGTCTTCACCTTGAGCTTGGAGTGGCGCTTCTTGTCGAGCTTGGGGAGCTTCAATATGAGGAGGCCGTGCTTCTCGATGGCTTCGGCTTCGTCTACATCTATCTCCTCGGGGAGGGCGATGGTGCGGGAGAAGGAGCCCCAATAGAGCTCCTGGACGAGGTAATCGCCGTCAGTAGAGATGCGCTCCTCTTCGCGCTTGCCGCGCAGGGTGACGGAATCGCGGGTGATGGAGACATCGAGGTCTTCCGGGCGGACGCCGGCGATCATGCTCTTCACGACGACCATGTCCGGCGTCTGGTACACGTCTATGGTGAGCTCGGCGTCCTTCTCGGTCTCTTCGTCTACCCAGGAGACGACATCGCTCTCGCCGCGCTGGGCCTTCTTGCCGGGAGCGGCGCCCTTGGCCTCTTCATCAGCGTCGTCCATGCGGACGGCGCCGGTCAGTCGCTCGAAGAATGATCTTTTTTCTTTTGCCATGGCGTTATGAGAGAAATGAGTACCTGACTATTATACCCCGTCGAGTGACGTTGCCAAGTGTGGATTGTCACAGCGGCGCTCTTCGGGCTTACGAGAGGTGCGGCCGCACGGCTTTTATCTCCTCGAAGAGGATGATGACGACCACCACCGTGCCCCAGATGAGGCCGAAGGTCTTCAAGGTGTCGAGGGAGCCCGCGTGGATGATCATGAGGTTGAACAGGGAATGAAGGGTGATGGCCACTGCGATTCCCGCTATCCAGGAGATGGCCTTGGTGAGCCTGCTCCTATAGAACATGAGGCCGAGGCTGAAGCCCACGAAGGTAGAGCTCACGAGATGCACTAGGGTCGCGCCGATGAAGCGCATGTTCCCAAAGACGATGCCTTGGGCCAGAGCGCCTTGGGAGAACGGTCCCATGACGAAGAGGGTGTTCTCGAGGGCGGCGAAGCCCAGAGATGCCGTCGCGGCGTATATCATGGCGTCTATGGGCTCGTCATATTCCTTGGAGCGCAAAGCTACGATGGCTATGGTGATGAACTTCAGCATCTCTTCTGTCGCTGCCCACAGGATGTACTGGAGGGATTGGCTGAGGCCGAGCGAGGCGATGAGCTGCTCGATGGGGATGGCCACGATGACGGCCAGCATGCCGGCGAAGAAGGTCCCCGCCAGGAGCTTGCGGGGTTCGGGGTGCGCGCTATCTTCTCGGAGCCAGAAGAAGAGCCAGACGAGGGGTGGCAGGATCCCTGCCACCAGAGCATACGCGAATTCTGCGCGGATCATCGCATCCTATTATACAGCCTCTCGCCCTTCGCGGCACGCGGTGGTATCATCCACGTGTGAAGATAAAAATGGGCAAATGGAAGAGCTTGCGATGGAAGAAAAGCGGCAGGGAGATAGACCCTGACGAGATCCTCATCGACTCGAGCAACTTGCCGCAGTTCAACCGGAGCCAGTTCGAGGGCCGCCTCGAGCAGCCCATCTCGCGCATGACCTTATACATGGTGGGCGCTGCCTTCGTCGCATTCACTCTCGTCGTCGTCGTGCAGGCTCTCAACCTGCAGATCGTGCACGGCAGCGAGTATCTCTCCCAGAGCCAGGACAATCTCCTGCGCCCGGTCCCTATATTCGCGTCCCGCGGGGCTATCGTGGACAGGAACGGCATACCTCTCGCCTGGAATGCTCCGGCCGATACCGCTTCCTCTACGCTGTTGAGCACCTCAAGCCCGGGTATCTTCGTGGAGGACTCCGTGCCGCAGAGGGAATACGCGACCACGAGCGGCCTCTCGCATGTCCTGGGGTACGTGCAGTATCCGTCTAAGGACAAGAACGGCTTCTATTATAGGAACGACTTCGAGGGCGTGGCCGGCGTGGAGAGATATTATAACGACCGCCTCACCGGCGCGAACGGATCGCGCTTGGTGGAGGTAGACGCCAGGGGAAAGGTCATCTCCGAGAGCGTGGTCCGGCCGCCAGACCAAGGGGAGACCTTGCATCTCTCCATAGACAGCCGGGTGCAGACGGGGCTTTTCCAGAGCATCAAAGGCATCGCCACCGAATTCCATTTCCAGAGCGGCGCAGGCATCATCATGGACGTCCATACGGGAGAGATCCTGGCAATGACCAGCTATCCGGAATACAGCTCCCAGGTCATGTCTGACAGGACAGATCAGGCGGCCGTTCGTGCCGAGCTCAACAACCCGGACTTGCCGTTCCTCGACCGCGCCGTGGATGGCCTCTTCACGCCGGGCTCCATCGTGAAGCCATATGTGGCCATGGGCGTCCTCACCGAGCACGTCATAGACCCGAGCAAGATCATCTATACCACCGGCTCCATCTCTGTCCCGAACCCGTACGATCCCACCGTCGTGAACGTCTTCAGGGACTGGAAGAATCTCGGCCCGCTGGATATCCGCCACGCCATCGCCATGTCTTCCGACGCATATTTCTATACCGTGGGCGGGGGATACAAGGACCAGAAGGGCCTCGGCATCGCCAACATCAACAAATACTTGAGCATGTTCGGCTTCGGCCAGAAGATCCCGGATTCATTCGTGTCGGGTCCTGCAGGGAATCTGTCCT
>CAYSOS010000065.1:0-3718 GCA_964432735.1 uncultured Candidatus Saccharibacteria bacterium | reverse complement strand
CCGCTGTCTCCGGAGTATTCGTGGCCCCGACCCTCTCTCTGTCTGAGACGGCATATGTCCGCGGCGACACTCTCACCGCGACCGGGAAGACCCTGCCGGGCGCTGTGGTGAGCCTGCGCGTCCGCGCGGCCACGGTCGTGAGCGTCGCCGTGCAGGCTAAGCCGGACGGCACATGGTCCGCTTCATTCGACACGGGGCTTCTGGCTACCGGCACATACGCCGTGACAGCCCGCGCCAATTCGAATGGGAATAGGAGCGCCGTCTCGCGAACTGTGAATATCATGGTCTCTGACACCATCCAAGCCACCTCGACCCCCGCGGCTCTTCCTGGGCTGAAGTTCCTGCCGAGCTTCCTCTCTACTACGAGCATCCGCAGCCTCTTTTCAAGCACGTCTCTTCTGTGGTTCAGCACCACGACCACCTGGTACGACTTGCTGCGCGGCCGCCCGGGCGTAGCGGCGGCTATCGTCGGCGGATTCTCCGCTATCATGGTCGTCTGGGCAGTCATCCGGGGACTGGCGAGCCTGCTCTAGCGGATGCGGGCTGGATATCGCCTGGACAACCAGTGAAGCCTCCTCTACAATAGTCCTCAATGAAACGGGCGAGATCATCCTCCAAAAAATCTACGCACAAAAGCTCGCATAAATATATCTTCGTCATCGGCGGGGTGATGTCCGGAGTAGGGAAGGGCATCGCCTCTTCTTCTATCGGCACGCTCCTCTCCGCCAAAGGCTTCCAGGTGAACCTCGTCAAAGTCGACCCGTACTTGAACGTAGACGCGGGCACCATGAACCCCACCGAGCACGGCGAGGTCTTCGTCCTGAGCTCTGGCTTGGAGACGGACCAGGACATGGGCAACTATGAGCGCTTCCTCAACCGCGATCTCACCGATGCCGACTACATGACCTCCGGCATGGTGTACAAGTCTGTAATCGACCGGGAGCGCGCCCTCGGATACGGCGGCAAATGCGTTGAGGCTATCCCGCATATCAGGGACGAGGTCATCAGGCGCTTCCAGCACTCGGCCAAGGTCAACAAGTCCGATATCTCCATCATCGAGATCGGCGGCACCGTGGGCGACTACCAGAACATCATGTTCATCGAAGCCGCCCGGACGCTCAAGATCCGTCACCCGCAGGACGTGGCCTTCATCATGGTCTCGTACCTGCCCATCCCGTCCAAGCTCAGCGAGATGAAGACCCGCCCCACCCAGAACGCCGTGCACCAGCTGGCCTCATACGGCGTGAACGCCGACATCATCATCGCCCGCGCGGAAATCCCCCTCGACCAGAAGCGCAAAGAGAAGATCGCCCTGGCCTGCAACATCCCGGCACAGCGCGTCATCTCCGCTCCGGACATCAAGAGCATCTACGATGTCCCGGTGAACTTCGATCATGACCATCTCGGCGACATCCTCCTCGAATCCCTCCACATGCCGGCCAGGAAGACCGCGCCCTCCTTCCAAGGCTGGAAGAAGTTTGCCCGCGGCATCAAGAACCACACCAAGCACGAGGTCCACATCGGCGTGGTGGGCAAGTATTTCAATACCGGGGATTTCATCCTCTCCGACTCGTATATCTCCGTCCTGGAAGCCATCAAGTTCTCCGCCCACGCGAATGGCGTGAAGCCGGTCATCCATACCGTGAATGCACGCGATTTCGAAGGCAAGGATCCCGACTATTCCGTCCTCGACAAGTTCTGCGGCATCATCGTGCCCGGCGGCTTCGGCACCGGCGGCATCGAAGGCAAGCTCAACGTCATCCGCTATGCCCGCGAGCGGAAGATCCCGTATTTCGGCCTCTGCTACGGCATGCAGCTCCTGACCATCGAGTACGCCAGGAATGTCTTGGGCCTGAAGGGCGCCCAGACGGCGGAGATCAACCCCAAGGCGCCGCACGTCGTCATCGACATCATGCCCGACCAGAAGAAGAAGATCGCCGCCGGCAACTACGGAGGCTCCATGCGCCTGGGCACCTATCCGGCCAAGCTCCGGAAGGGAACGCTGGCCGAGAAGGCATACGGCGCGCGCGCCGTGAAGGAGCGCCATCGCCACAGGTACGAGGTCAATCCGGCATATATCGAGCGCCTCAAGAAGGGAGGCCTGGTCTTCTCCGGCACGTCTCCCGACGGCACCCTCATGGAAATAGCCGAACTGCCGCAGGGCACGGGCGAAGGCCAGCACCCGTTCTTCCTCGGCACCCAGTTCCATCCGGAATTCCTGGCCCGCCCCCTTGCTCCGCACCCCCTCTTCACGGCCTTCATGAAGGCTGCCAAGGACCGCATCAAGCTGGCCCTCTCCAAGTCTGCCGAGCAGGCCATGGCCGCTACTATTCCGGAGGAGATTTCCATCGAGAAGGAATTGTTTGCAGGATAGAAAATCGCGTATACTGTGCCGGTGAATAATTATGCATTCATCGACACGCAGAATCTGCACCGGGGAATACGCTTCCTGGGCTGGCATATCGACTGGGCGAGATTCAGGACATACTTGAAAGATAAATATTGCGTGAATAAGGCATTCCTGTTCATTGGATATATGCCTGAAAAAGCTCGTTTATATGAAAAATTAAAGAAAGCAGGCTATGAGCTTGTCTTCAAGCCAGTCATCTACGATACCGAGGGCAAGGCTAAGGGGAACTGTGATGCAGATCTTGTACTCCATACCATAACTGAAGCAAAAAAATACGATAAGGCTGTTATTGTGACAAGCGATGGAGATTTCTACTCGCTGGTACGGTATTTATATGAAAATAAGAAGTTGGAAATGGTATTGAGCCCGTATATAAAAACATGCTCTAGGTTGCTGAGGAAGGAAGCAAAAGAGAAGATCAATTATATGGACAATTTGAGGCACAAGATCGGTCAAAATGAAAAGGCACCGCATAAGGACGAAACCTTATGAAGTGCCTCTTCTTGTGGATAACTATATAGTAGCAGATTGGTTAAGAAAATCAAGCGTACACGTACGCATTGAAATATAAGCGTTTTTACGCTATCCTCTCTACACATTGCGGGATCATCTAACGGTAGGATAGCGGTCTCTGAAACCGTTCATCTTGGTTCGAATCCAAGTCCCGCAGCAAATAGATTTGATATACTTACTCCGATGCAAGATATGACTCAAAATACGTTCGAAAAAATGCTGAATAAGGTCCCAGAAGTTACTTTGTATTTTTGGGTCATCAAGATACTATGCACGACCGTCGGAGAAACATTCGCAGATTTTCTGAATACGAATCTTAATCTAGGATTGACTGGAACTTCTTTGATCATGGGCATTTTGCTCATGATCGTTCTGGCTTTTCAGCTTAAGGCGAGAAAATACACCCCTTCTCTTTATTGGGTATCGGTCGTTTTGATTAGCGTTGTGGGGACCTTGATCACTGACAATCTTACGGATAATCTTGGGATCTCCCTTATCGCCACGACTGTTGTTTTTGCTGTCGCCTTGGCAATCACTTTTGGCATCTGGTACGTGAGGGAAAGGACTTTATCCATTCATAGCATCGTTACCCCAAAACGGGAAGCTTTTTATTGGCTCGCCATTCTTTTTACTTTTGCTCTGGGCACGGCCTCTGGCGATCTCATCGCAGAAACATTCAGTGTCGGATATGTATTGTCAGCAATTATATTCCTCGCCGGAATTGCACTAGTAACTATGGGGTATTATCTTTTCAAACTCAATTATATTCTAGCTTTTTGGTTTGCGTACTTCCTT
>CAYSOS010000064.1:0-3958 GCA_964432735.1 uncultured Candidatus Saccharibacteria bacterium | reverse complement strand
CAGACCGGCGACTTGGTCATAGGCACATTCCAGAAGCTCAACAAGGAGCAGAAGCGCACCATCGTCCTCATCACCCATGAGCGCGAAGTGGCAGAGCACGCAGACCGCATCATCTATATAAAGGACGGCCTCATCGTGGAGGACAGCAGGTCGCATACGAAGCGCGGCATCCACGCCAAGAGAAAAGCCTAACCCACCATCATGACCACCGCCGACATACTCCACGAGACATTCTCTTCTCTCACCGCGAACAAGATCCGCACGGCTTTGACCATGCTCGGTATCGTGATCGGCATAAGCTCGGTCATCATTATGGTCTCGATCGGCCAGGGCGCGCAGTCGTCCATCCAGTCTTCGATCCAGTCCATCGGCTCCAACCTCATCATGATCTCCCCCGGCGCTACCAGGAATTTCGGGTATGGCGCCTCCGCCGGCCGCGGATCTTCCCGAACGCTCACCATGGACGACGTCTCGGCCATTTCTTCGGAGATCGCCAACGTGAATGCGGTCTCGCCCGAAGTTTCCGGCAGATACCAGGTCACGGCCAAAGGCACCAATACGAACACGTCCGTGACCGGCGCACGGCCCGAGTACGCCACCGTCCACAACGTGGCTGTAGATGACGGCGAGTTCATCTCCGCAAGCGACGTCTCCGGCCGGGCCAAAGTAGCGGTCATCGGGCCCACCACGGCCACAGACCTCTTTGGCGAAGGCACAGAGGCCGTGGGCCAGGCCATCCGCATCAATGGCATCGAATTCAAGGTCATCGGCGTCACCCGCTCCAAGGGCGGCTCCGGCTTCAACAACCAGGACGACGCTATCTATATCCCCCTCTCGAGCGCCCAGCTCTTCCTAGCCGGCTCGACCGCATACGTGACAGCCGTGAGCATCTCCGCAGCAAGCTCGGACGTCATGACCCAGGTCCAGAATGACGTTACGAATCTCTTGCTTGCACGCCACAAAATCGCTGACCCCGCCCAGGCAGACTTCACGGTCTTCAACCAGGCCGATATCGTTTCCGCGGCTTCGAGCGTGACCGGCACATTTACCATCCTGCTTGCAGCTGTGGCAGGGATATCCCTCGTGGTCGGCGGCATCGGCATCATGAACATGATGCTCACCACCGTGACCGAGCGCACCCGCGAGATCGGCCTGCGCAAAGCTATCGGCGCCAAGAGCCGTGACATCACCGTCCAGTTCCTCACGGAAGCTGTAGCACTGACCGTCTTCGGCGGAGCCACCGGCGTGGCCATCGGCTGGGCCGCCGCGTTCGCGGTGACCACGCTCGGCATACTAGAGACCAGCGTTTCCCTGTCGTCTATCATCCTTGCCTTCGGCGTCTCTGCGGCCATCGGCATCATCTTCGGGTACTATCCCGCCCGCCGCGCATCACGGCTCAATCCTATAGAGGCGTTGAGGTATGAATAAAAAAACAGCCCCCGCGGGGGCTGTTTTCAATAAAACACTTAGCGCATATATGCTTTCATCATTGCCGACACGTCCACGAAGCTCACACTGCCCGGAACGGCGAACTGGCTGTCATCCGGCGCCCAGCCCGTGCATGAGTACGAAACCTGCTGATCGAGGGTGACTTGCTGGGTATTCTTGGGCGAAGACTGCGCCGCCTCCATAGCGCTCATGAGCATGACCGCGCCCTGCGATCCCGACCAGACATGGACCGAATCGCCAGACTTGATCATGTGGGACGAGACAGCAGTACCGGAAATAGTCGAGGTGAAGTCGCCGCGAAGCTTGCCGTCGTGAAGGAAGACGACGCCCGTGGTGCCCCCATTCTTGGTCTCGGCGCTCACATCGCACTTCTGGCTCCCAGTGAATGACAGGAATGTGCGCAGGCTGGCGCTCGAAGTGGCCGCCGTACCCGCAGTGCTCGTGGCAGCCGCCGGAGCCGTGGTCGTAGCGCTCGCGGACGCGTCCGCAGAAACCGCCGGCGCGGCCTTCTTGTGCGCATGATAATAGATGCCTCCGCCGATCGCGGCGACTGCCGCGATGGCGATGATGATGAGCAGCGGGGCAAAGCCCTGCGAATGCGTTCTCGAATGTGTATATTTCATACGAACAGTCTACTACGCCTTGTCCCCGAACGCATCCCGGATATCCGCGACGATCTCCGGGAATTCCTCCAGGCGGAAATGGCCCTTGTCCTCGAATGGAATGGCCGTAGCCTGCGGCAGGAGCTTCGAATACATCTGGAAATCCTTGAAAGAGACCACTGGATCGTCTTCGCTTGCATAGAGGCGCAGGCGCGGGCCCAGCTTCTCCAAGCGGGACAGGTCCTTCGGCAGGACGAAGTCGGCCAGATCGTCCGCGGGGCCGGTGCCATATGGAGCGGCCACCAGGAATACTCCGCGCGCCTGTTTCTCATCCGCGTTCTCCGCGAAATACCTCGCCAGGAATATGCCGCCCAGGGAGTGGCCCACGAAGACCGGCCCATTTCCGACGAAGGCGAGGAGCTTCTCGAACCAGATCTTCCATTCCTCGTACCGGGCGTCTCCCCAGTGGGGCATTTCGGGATAGAGGACTTCGTAATCCGGGCCCAAGCGCTCGGCCATGACGTCCTTCCAGCCCTTGGCTTCGTGCACGAAATCTTCCCTGCTTGGCCGGGATTTCTTCAGGGCCTCTATGAATTCCTTGCGGCTGTGGTGCACGTCCCCGCCGTGGATGAGGATGACCTGCTTTTTCATGCCTTGAGTATATCAGAGCTACGCCTGTATCTTCCCGAAGAGCCACGCGCCCACGCAGATGAAGAGGGCGGAGATGCCCGCGAGCACCCCGAAGTCCGTCCACACGCTGAAGTGCGAGGCGTGCGTGAAGACCGCGCGCAGGCCGTCCACGCCGTACGAGAGCGGATTGAAGATAGCGATCCAGCGCAGGGCCGCCGGCGCGCTATCCAGCGGGAAGAGCGAGCCTGACAGGAAGAAGACCGGCATGACCACGAAGTTCATGATGAGCTGGAAGCCCTGCATGTCCTCGAGCATGGAGGCGATAGCCGTGCCGAGAGCCGTGAAGACGAGGGCGATGAGGATCATGAAGACCAGGCCTGGCAGGATGGCTGCCCATTCGGGCCTGAAGCCGATGAAGAGCGAGATGACCAGGACGAGGATGCCCTGGAACGAGGCGACCGTAGCGCCGCCCAAGGTGCGGCCGAACATGATGGCCGTGCGCGGCACCGGTGCGACCAGAGTTTCCTTGAGGAAGCCGAACTGGCGGTCCCAGATGATCTCGATGCCCGAAAAGATGGCCGTGAAGAGGATGCTCATGGCGATGATGCCCGGCGAGAGGAACTGGATGTAATCGCCGCCGCCTGCCGCCGAGAACGTGGAGTTGAGGCCAAAGCCGAGAGCCACGAGGAACAGGATGGGCTGGCCCAAGGAGCCTACGATGCGGGACTTGGAGCGGAAATAGCGCTTGATCTGGCGGAGCCAGAGGATGTAGATGGCGTAGGCGATGTTGGATGATGTTGATTGCATGGCGATGGGGATTATCTCTGATCTATCTGCGGCTGGTACGGCCCCACATCTTCGCCATGTTGCGGAACTGGTCGGTGCCGCTCGCCTCTTCGGGGCGGATGCCATGGCCGGTGAGCTTGATAAAGGCATCTTCGAGGGACTGCGAGCCGGCCTGCTTCTTGATGCCTTCGGCCGTGTCATTGGCGATGAGCTTGCCGTGGTCGATGATAGCCACGTGGGTGGCCGTGCGCTCCACTTCGTCCATGTAGTGCGTCGTGAAGAAGATGGTCAGGCCGCGCTCCTGGTTGAGCTTCTTCAGGTACGACCAGATGTGATTCCTGGTCTGGGGGTCGAGGCCTACCGTCGGCTCGTCCAGGAAGAGGATGGCTGGCGTGTGGAGAAGGCCGCGGGCGATCTCCAGGCGGCGCTTCATGCCGCCCGAGAATGTCTTGCAGAGGCTGTCTTTCCTGTCCCAAAGCTCCACAAACTTG
>CAYSOS010000063.1:0-3966 GCA_964432735.1 uncultured Candidatus Saccharibacteria bacterium | reverse complement strand
TACGCCGATAACCGCCGCGACGAGATGATCGCCTATGCCCGCCAGAAATACGGCGCGGACAAGGTGGCCCAAATCGGCACCTTCGGCACCATGATGGCCCGCGGCTCGGTCCGCGACGTGGCTCGCGCCATGGGCTTCGGCTTCGACGTGGGCGACAGGATCTCCAAGCTCATCCCCATGGGCGCCCAGGGCTTCCCCATGACCATAGACCGCGCCCTCGAGATGGTGCCTGAGCTGAAGAAGATGTATGACGACGAAGCGGACGTGCGGAGGATCATCGACATGGCCAAGAAGATCGAAGGCTGTGCCCGCCACATCTCGGTCCATGCCGCAGGCGTGGTCATCGCGCCCCGGCCGCTCACGGACTTCACTCCCCTCCAGCCCGATCCCAAAGGCGAAGGCAAGATCATCACCCAGTTCGATATGCACGCCATCGAAGACGCCGGCCTCCTCAAGTTCGACTTCCTCGGCATCAGGAACCTGGCCATCCTCTCGGATGCCGTAGAGCGCGTGAACAAGATCGAGGGCCTCAATATAGACATCGAGAACGTGCCCGTGGACGACAAGAAGACCTTCGAGATGCTGGCCCGCGGCGAGACCATCGGCCTCTTCCAGCTGAACGGCACCGGCATGACCAGGTTCCTCATAGACCTGAAGCCGTCCACCATCCATGACATCAACGCCATGGTGGCCCTGTACCGCCCGGGCCCCATGGAAGTCATCCCGCAATACATCGAGCGCAAGCACGATCCCTCCAAGGTGAAGTACCTCGACCCGCGCTTGAAGGAGATCCTCGACCAGTCCTTCGGCGTCATCACCTACCAGGACGATGTCATGATGACGGCCATCAAGCTCGCCGGATATTCCTGGCTCGAGGCTGACAAGCTCCGCAAGGCCATGGGAAAGAAGATCCCGGCGGAGATGGCCGAGCAGAAGACCAAGCTCCTGGAAGGCTTCGTCAAGAACGGCCTCTCCGAGAAGAAGGCCCAGCAATTGTGGCTCCTCATCGAGCCCTTCGCCGCGTACGGCTTCAACAAGGCTCACGCCGCCTCGTATGGAAAAGTGGCCTACCAGACTGCCTATATGAAGGCCAACTTCCCCGAGATCTACGTGTCCGCCGTCCTCACGGCCGAATCCGGCGACGTGGAGATGATCGGCGAGATAGTCACCGAATGCCGCCGCATGGGCATCCCCATCCTGCCCCCAGACGTGAATGAGAGCTTCAGCCAATTCACCGTCGTCAAGGCAAAGGAAGTTGCCGATGGCGAGCTTTCGGAGGCCGATGAGGCCGAGAAGCAGCCGCGAGTCCAGCAGGACTCGACGCCGGTCGCCAAGGGGAATCTTCCTTTGCCGAAGTACCGCATCCGCTTCGGGCTGGTGACCATCAAGAACTTCGGCCAGGGCATCTCCACGGCCATCATCGAGGAGCGCAAGCGCGGGGGGCCATTCAAGTCTCTCGCAGACTTCCTCGACCGGGTGAAGGACCGGAACCTGAATAAGAAGTCCCTGGAATCCCTGGTGAAGGCCGGCGCCTTGGACTGCTTCGGCCATGACCGCGGCCTTCTTCTCGCCAACATGGACCTGCTCCTCGACTACAACAAGGAATCCGGCAGCCGCTCCAGCGACCAGGATTCCCTCTTCGGCCTCATGGGAGACGCTTCCACAGTGCCCACGCTCAAGCTCGCGGATGCCGCTCCGGCAGACCTGCGCGAGAAGCTCGGCTGGGAGAAGGAGCTTCTCGGCCTCTACATCTCCGGCCATCCCCTGGAGCGATACCGCGAGACCATCGCCAAGAAGGATATGGATATCAAGAAAGCTAAGGAGAGCAGCAAAGAGGGCGCATCCGTCATCCTGGCCCTCATCATCAATGCCGTACGCACTGTCCAGACGAAGAAGAACGAGACCATGGTCTTCCTGACCGTATCGGACTTCTCCGGTTCCGCAGATGCGGTGGTCTTCCCGCGCACATATCGCGAATTCCGGGACATCCTCGTGCCAGACGCTTGCCTTGCCGTGAAAGCCACCGTGAACAGCAGGAACGGGGAAAAAGGCTTCGTCATTGAACGAGTCAAAAAATTGTAGTCTGGTAGGAAGGGCTGTAAGGCAGCGCGTCCCCGTCCGTTATGGGGAGCATGACAACCCATAATCGACTGCACATACTGGGCCTGCAGGTATTAGCCATAGTGATCGTGGGCTTTCTATTCCTCTTGTCTGGCTTGCGGCAGACCTTCGCCGAATCCATTGCTCCAGGAACCGTTCCCATTCTCGATGGCACAAGCCTCACCGTAGTTTCGAGCTCTTCTACCTCTTCTACGACTGAAATAACCCAGTCCGATGTTACAAACAAGGGCGGGACCATCATGAATAGCCCCATTCGCGTCTCGACAACGTATGATGTGGAGAGCTACATCCGCGGCGTCCTCAAGAATGACACCAGGATCTCTAAGATAGAATCGAGCAGCGCAGCAGTGAGCCTCACGGCTGACAACGAGCCTGCCAAGCTCATGGGCTTTGTGAACACGACCATCCCCGTGACCATCACGGCCAATGCCGACGGCAGCATTTCTATCTCACACCTCAACACGCCATTTCTGGTACAGCCAGCCTTCGATGATCAGCTCAGAGCAACAGCAGAGATCCTCGTCGGAAGCAGCACAAAAGGGGCAGAGAGCCTTACGCCGGCCCTTCAAGCACAGATCATAACGTCTCTCCAACTTGCCATCGGCTCTATGCGCTTCTAGCAATAACAACGCGCGCCCTAGACGCGCGCACCTTCTTTCTTGAGGATCTTTTTCTTATTCTCTATGCCGCGGTTGTAACCGCCCATACCGCCATCCGAGCGGATGACGCGGTGACAGGGCACCTGAGGATCCCAGTTCTTGGAAAGCGCGGTCCCGACTGCCCGGGCTGCACCTGGACGCTTCAGAGCCTGAGCTACCTCGCTGTATGTCATAGTCTTCCCTTCCGGGATAGACCGGACAAAATCGTGAACAGCTTGGGTGAAGGTCTTGGATCGTTTCAGTACTTTCTTAGTATTCATAGTGGCAGTATACATTGAATTCGCGGGGATTTGGAGGTATCCTCTCTCCAGATATGACAGCTCCAAAACAGATCCCCTCATGCACTCGGGTGCAGTCTCCGTTCTTGCCCGCTGAAGCAGGCAGGCGGGAATTGATCCCCGACCCCTACAGACCAGATTCCCAAGACAAGATCGAGGCGGTTGTGTACCAGCCAGCCTTTTGCAAAGTCGATATCATGCACTCACTGAATCTCGGCCCAGAAACTCAGTCACGCTAATCTTCCGGAGAACCCAGCGTGACAGCGCTGGGTTTTTTATTTGGCCCCGGAATATGCTACTATTTTCGCATCACTGCCATGTCCGCATCCCTGGAACATATCCGCCACACCCTCGCCCATCTCTTGGCTGCTGCCGTCCTGGAGCTCTACCCGGATGCCAAGCCCACCATCGGCCCAGCCATAGATAACGGCTTTTATTACGATTTCGAGTTCCCTGCCGGGAAGGGCCCGACCGAAGCCGACTTGAAAGACATCGAGAAGCGCATGCGCAAGCTCCTGCCCTTCTGGAAGGAGATGACGGGCGCCGGGACCAGCGAAAAGGACGCCAAGGCCTACTTCAAGCACAACCCATACAAGATCGAACTCATAGAAGATATCGCCAAGAAGGGCGAGAAGATCACGCTCTACGCAGCCGGCGGCTTTACCGACCTCTGCCGCGGCGGCCATGCCGAAAACCCGGCCAAGGAGATCCCGACCGATAGTTTCAAGCTCTCCCACATCGCCGGCGCCTACTGGCGCGGCGACGAGAAGAACGCCATGCTCACCCGCATCTATGGCCTCTCATTCGAGTCCAAAGCTGCTCTCGATGCAATCTAAAACATGAAGGCCGAAGCACAGAAGCACGGACCACAACACACACGCCAAGGACCCAAAGCACTTCACAACCCC
>CAYSOS010000062.1:0-4115 GCA_964432735.1 uncultured Candidatus Saccharibacteria bacterium | reverse complement strand
ATCAAGAGGAAAACACAGAGAAGGCCTGAAAAAGCCAACGTATTAACGCAGCCCTCATGAAATCAAATGAAAAGTTTAAGGAGCCGCAGGATATGCTCCCTGGCCTAATTGAAACGCTCTTCGGCAGCGTAGGTTGGGCATTTGCCCTACGAGGAGACGACGCTGTATCAGCTATTAGCGGCTCGGGAGGCAAGGTTCTACCACTTAGCTATCACGGGTATGGCAATCAAGTCGGGACACTCTGCGTATGTGTTTCGCTCTTCTCAAGAAAAATCGCCATCACCCGACTGGAGTGGTCGATAGATGCAGAGATGATATACCACCGAGAACTCGACAGCACGAACGGCGGCTTCTCGTATGTCGATCAAGCTTCGATCCTAGACGAGCTGCGCTCCTGTTCGAGTCCCCGAAAGCTTGCTACTCGTCTGGTAAAAAAATCGACACTCCTCAAAGAAGCTCGTCGGATCGAGTCTTAAATACGCACGCTCCGAAGCGCAGCGCTGCACAGTCTGAATGGCTGTGCTTTTTTATTTCTTTTTTATCCACTGAAGGTGCGCGCGGAGGGATTCGAACCCCCGACCAATCGAGTATAAGTCGACCGCTCTACCAACTGAGCTACGCGCGCATGCTGACATAGCTTAGAACAAAAATGTCGAAGCGGCTAGGCTATCTTTTTCTCCTTCTTGAGGGCGATGCCGTTGGCGGAGATGAGCTTGTCGTATTCCTCGCGCTCGATGGTCTCGGCTTCGACGAGGCGCTTGGCCACGATATCGAAGGCTTTCTTGTGCTCGCCCAGGACTTTTTCTGCCTGAGTGCGGGCCTCCGTCATGATACGCGTCACTTCGGCGTCTATTTCTGCCGCCACGCGCTCCGAGTATTCCTTGCCTTCGACGCCCATGCCGAACATGGCTCTTCCCTGCGGAGATTCAAGGGCCACCGGTCCGATCTTCTCGGACATGCCGTAACGGGTGACCATATCGCGGGCAAGAGCCGTCGAGACTTGGAGATCGTTGGAAGCGCCCGTCGTCATGTCACCGAACATCATGCGCTCTGCGACGTATCCGCCGAGAGAGACGGCGATGTCGTCCAGGAATTCCTTGCGAGACTGGAGCTTGCGGTCCTCGAACGGGAGCTTCAAGGTGTATCCGGCGGCGCGGCCGCGGGAAATGATGGAGATCTTGTGGACCGGATCGGCGTGCGGCAGGACCGAGGCGACGATGGCATGGCCGGCTTCGTGGTACGCGGTTATCTCCTTCTCGCGGGGCGAGAGGACGTGGCTCTTCCGTTCGGGACCGAGCATGACCTTCTCGATGGAGCGGATGAGATCGAACTGGCCGATAGCGGTGCGGCCTTCGCGGGCGGCCAGGATGGCTGCTTCGTTAGTGAGCGATGCCAGATCCGCGCCGGAGAAGCCCGGGGTGCGCTCCGCCACGACGCGCAGGTTCACGTCTTCGGCGAGCTGCTTGCGCTTTGCATGGACCTTGAGGATGTCCTCGCGGTCATTGCGGTCCGGAAGGTCGATGGTCACGCGCCTGTCGAAGCGGCCCGGACGGAGAAGGGCAGGATCAAGCACGTCAGGTCTGTTCGTGGCAGCCATGACAATCACTTTCTCATTGGGCTCGAAACCATCCATCTCCACGAGGATCTGGTTCAGTGTCTGCTCGCGCTCGTCATTGCCGCCGCCGAAGCCTCCTCCTCTGGCGCGTCCCACCGCATCTATTTCATCCACGAAGACGATGGCCGGAGCAGTGTCCTTGGCGAGCTTGAAGAGGTCGCGAACGCGGGATGCGCCCACGCCCACGAACATCTCCACGAATTCGGAACCAGAGATGGCGAAGAATGCCACGCCCGCCTCGCCTGCGACGGCGCGCGCGAGCAAGGTCTTGCCGGTTCCTGGCGCGCCCATGAGAAGCACGCCTTTCGGGATCTCCGCGCCGATGTCTATGAATTTCTTCGGATTCTTCAGGAAGTCCACGATCTCCATAAGTTCCTGCTTGGCTTCCTTGGCGCCCGCGACGTCCTTGAAAGTGATGCGCTGCTTGGCGTCTTCAGGCAGAGTGATGCGCGCCTTGGACTGGCCGAAGGTCATGGCGGCCATGCCGGCGCCGCGCATCTGGCGCGAGATGAGCCAGACGAAGAATATGAGGAAAAGGATGGGCGCGATGAACGGCGCCAGCTGGACCATCCAGTAGACGAAGCCGCCCGGCTCCGCGATGGCGATGGTCGTAGATGCGAGCTGGGCTTCCGTCACGCCGAAGCGGGACAAGGATTCCGTGAGAGAAGCGTCCCCTTCCTTCTGCGATGTCTTCTCGGACTTGTCGGCGTACGTGGCCTTGACCGTCGTGTCTTGGACCGTGAGAGAGGTCACCAGCCCCCTCTTGATGTCGTCCGCCAGCGTGGAAAGCGGCACGGAAGTGACCGCCTGATTCTGGGACGCGTATTCGGCGTAGATGCCGGTGATAAGGAGAAAGACCAGGATGACGGTGGCGATGATGTTCACGAAGTTCCAGCGCGGAGGCACGAAGCCGCCGCCCGGGCGCTTGGGAGCATTCTTGCCGGAAGAGCCGGGGCCCTGCGGGGTATTGGTTGGAAATGGAGGCATTGGGTGATTATAGCCGCACGCGAGGATTTGTAAATGCTTGTATGTGCCAGGTTCGGCGGAAAGAAAAACAGCCCCTCTCATAGAGATGGGGCTGTCCGCGCGAACTTTCAGGAGTTCGCTTTCTTCTCTGCCTCATCGGCCTTGCTGTCGGCTTCGTCGGCAGCCTTCTGCTTCTCGTCGGCGTCGGCCCGGGCCAACGCGGCGTCGGCATCCTTCTTTTCCTGATCGGCAGCCGCCGCGCGCTCTTCTGCGTCTTTTTTGTCCGGCATGATGTTCACCTCCTTAGGGGTTAATTAAGATATATGGTGCTGTACATTTACAAAGACGAGCCATGTGGAATCAGATTACAAAAAAGCCCCCATATTAGGAGAGCTTGAATAACTTGCCTTATACATGCATCATTTTGTCTCGATCTCTTTGCAGAACCCTACGAGTGCTGCGGATGCAGAGAGACGTCCTTCTGGATGAACTTCCAGTATATTGGCTTTAGGACAGATGCTCTTCATCAGCTCAAGTGCAAAATCATACTGTTTGGTATCCGGATGAAGAATAAAGTTCGTGAGCAGACTCCTTCGATCAAAGCGACCCTGGATATCGTTGATGCTGATTTCAATCCAGTGCTTGTTGACTCCAGGATCAAGCGGACGCCGATGAAAAACTTTTCCGCTTACATAACCGGAGCCATTTCGATAATCGTGGGATGTCAGTTCAACATTAAACCCCTTCATAACCGCAGCAACAGCGACGACACTGTTACGTGACCTTTCCCACGTAGTCCATACATAATCTGCATAGTGATTACGTAGGTTGTGCAGGATTCTCTCAATGGGCAATTTTGATTGTGGCATTAGGCATTTCTCCGTGTTTGATGTGAATGTTCTGAAGAATATAAAAACATATAATAATAAAAAAGTCAATGGTGGAGATGCTGGGAATCGAACCCAGGTGCAATCGAGGCGAACCGGACGGATCTACGGCGATAGGATTCTTTGTGGTTTCGGAATGGCGCTCTAAAGAAAGCAAAACACGCCAGGCCTATCTCTAATGCTTCGGGCCAGAGAGTGAGAAGCTCCCCTGCCCTACATCCAGGTTATGACACCGCGCTAAGGTCAGGATCCCCCTAGGTTGGCGCGCACTACTTAAGCGAGTGCGAATGCAAGATCATTGGCCGTGAAATACGGCGACTTGATGGACTTAGCATTTCGAGTTTCCAGCGGATTTACGAGGCGCTGGGGCTCGCGCCGCACGAACGGACGCCGGCAATTGTCTATGCCGATCATCCCCGTACGAAAATGGTTCAGTTTTCAACGAACGCGATCGCGCTAGCGGTCATTCATCGCCCTTCGGGCCTCGCGGGCGGTTTCGCGGTCCTTTATGGACGCGCGCTTGTCGTGGAGCTCCTTGCCGCGGCCGACTGCCCCGGAAACCTTGATGAGCGGGCCTTTATTATATACTGAAATTAGCCCCATTGTCAAACCCCTTCCCCCCTCGATTTCTGCCAACTTCCCGCACC
>CAYSOS010000061.1:0-4118 GCA_964432735.1 uncultured Candidatus Saccharibacteria bacterium | reverse complement strand
TCCTGCTTGCCTCCACGCCGGCTTTGTCTTGCGCCGCCTTGGCCGCTATCGCCACGATCGACGCTACGTCCGGGATATTTGGGACATAGCCGTGCGGGAGGCCGTGGGATTCCGCCACGTCGGCGCCGATGACCTGCGGCATGCCGCGCTCATGTGCCTCGCGTGTATCAGCTATTATGACTTTGGTGAAGTTCGTGCCGACGTCGATCCCTGTGATGATGTTTCGCGCCATTTAGACATCGAACTGTCTGCGTATGTCAGCTTCGATACGCTCCATTGTAGCGCCATGGTCGTGTCCTTTCAAATGGACGCATCCGTGGATAAAGAGAAAGGCCATGAAATTCTCGTATGAGCGGTCGAATTTGGGCGCCTCTATGCGAGTTTCTGATGGAGAAATATAGATCTCGCCTTCGGTGTCGGAAAGGGGAAAGCTCAAGATGTCCGTGGGCTTGTCTATGCCGCGGTAGATCTTATTGAGCTCGGCTATCTTGGCTGGCGTCGTGAATACCAGATTCAGCTTATAGGCTTTTCCCAAGACAGCGTCCTTCATGGACGAAAAACGCACGCGAGGGATGCTCGCGCGCGTCTCATTCGTCATGGAGAATGGCTGCATCCTTATTTCCTGCCGCCCTTGCGGTCCGTTGCTGCCGGAGCCTTGCCGAGCTTCACGAGCTCTGCCATGTCCGCGCGGCGCTTGATGCCCTTGAGAGTGCGCATCTTCACCTTGTACGGGGACTGGGTGCGGGTAGCGTAGCGGAGGCTGCGCTTGCGCGGGATGACGCCGGAGGACTGGACCTTGCGGCTGAAACGGCGAAGCACGCCGAGGGCATTTTCTCCGGAATTCCTGGTAATTTCTACGTTTATCATAGGTCGAGACAGAATAACATGAATCAAAGGCGAGTGCAAACAACTCGGTTCCATGGTAGATTTTTGCCAGTTGAAGCGCTCTTTGACTCTTCAGCACATATCCGGCGAGATGCCAGATATGCAACAAAAACCTGGGAAGTCCGGGCGAGATGCTCGGAATTCCTCAATGCAGCGAGATGCTGCAAAGGAGCAGTATGAATGAACGATATGATCCGGGAGCTATCAGCACGAAAGAACCGCGTCAGCCAGAAGAGAAGATCCAGGCATTCTTCGATGAATTTCTCTGGCTCCATCATCTGGCAAAAGAGATCGTACCTCGCAATTATCGGCGTACTTATATCATCAAGGATATCCGCGTGGTTCGAGTGCATGGTGACATGATGCATTTCAGGCCGCGCAATTGGATATTTTGGTCGGACTTGAGCACAGACTTATCCAAGCTCATCGATAAGGTAGATAAGCCAAAAGTTCCTCGATTGACTTGGTATGTCGTGGAAGGATCCGGACGGATCGATGCCCTCGAGGTCGGCACCAGAGAGAAATGGAGATTGACGAGCCAGCCGCGGTGGTACGCGCCATGGAGGCCATGGAGGGTCGAATGGAAGGAAATTGAATTTCCTGAAAGCATCGGGGAAGCCATTCGAAGAGAGTTTCCTGACTCGAATCGAATTCGGTATATCGTACAGATCGGTACGCACCAGGAAGAGAAGAATTCTCTGCCGGAGATCAAGCTGGTGATCTATAAAGTTCCCAAAGAGTTTACTTTGGCCACATGGATCGAGGAAGACAAAAGGCTCAAACTGTTGGAGCTGAAGGAGGAAGTCAAAGCCGAAGTGGCTAAAACGGAATCCTGCTGAATTGTTTTATTCAGGCCGTGCTTATGAGTGCGGCCTTTTATTTATCCCAATACTCCTTCTCCACCTTCTTCATGTAGTCGGGGAGCTTGTCGAGGGGGACGGTGTCTTGCGAATATGTGTCGTTCTTGCGGACGATGACGCTTTTCTCGACAGCTTCCTTCTTTCCCATGACGATGACGTACGGCGTGTGATATTTCTCCTCGGAAGAGACCTGGGCGCCCAAACGATCCTTGGCGAGCGAAAGCTGGAGGGGGAATTTGACCTGGCGGAGGCGCTCGACGACGTCGAGGCACATGAGCTTGGACTCGGAGCCGAGCTGGACGAATGAGGCGATGGGGCGCTTCACTTTCTTGAGGCTCTCGCGCAGGCCGCTCGCGGTGCTCTTGATGAGGAGAGACAGGCCGATGCCCTGGATGTCGCGCTTCATGCCGAGGCGCTTGGCCAGGCCGTTATAGCGGACGCCGATGCCGTAGACGCGCTGCTTGGACTTATCCGTGTGCGCAACGCCGTCCACAAGGGCGAAGATGGTCTCGGTGCAGTACGAGCGGTTGCCGATGAGGGCGTTGTTGATGGTATACGGGATTTTGAGAGCCTCGAGGTATTCGAGAACTTCTTCGAGATGGCGGCGGCTAGTCTCCGAGAGGAAATCCATGGAGCGGGGCGCGTGCTTGTTGAGCTCCTGGCAGGAAGCCTCGTGCGAGGCGAGAAGCTCGAAGGCGTCTTTCTTGAAGAGCTGGCGGCACTCGGGCGTCATCTCGTTGATGTTTTTCCTGTAGTAAGCTGTGAGCTCGCGGGCAAAGCGGGCCAGGGAATCCTTATCGCCGATGGAGTTGATCTCCACATGCACATTCTCGTGTCCTTCCGCGGCGAGCATGGCTCGGCCGGCCTGGATAAGGGTGGCTTCGGCAATGGGACCGGAGGTGCCGAGGATCTCCAGATCCGCATAGCGGTGACCATTCTTCTTGGAGCCTGCGGAGGCGCCGCGGGACGGATCCTTCAAGTAGAGCTGAACCGGCTGGGGCTTGGAGATCCATTCCTGCTCCTCGTAGGTGCGGATGAGGGCGATCTTTTCTTCCACGCCGAGGGGAACTTTGCCGTGGCGCTCGGTCTCGTCGTCCACGAAGTCGTTGGCGGAAATATCCTTAGCGGCATCGAGGTCGCCCTTCACAATGGCTGGGCTTTTGATGGGGACGAATCCATAATACACGGCGATCTCGCCCACTTTGTCCAAGTGGTCGACGGGCAGGAACTTCGTCGTGTTATCTGACTTCTGTTTCATTGTAGTGGCCGGGCAGGACGCTTATGGCGGAAAGCGGCGTCAGGCGGACGATGGGGCGGCCGATGATGAAGTGCGAGTCCAGGGGGCCCCATGAGCGCGAGTCCGAGCTCTGGGCGCGGTTGTCTCCCATGACGAAGTATTCCGTAGGGCTAAGGGTCTTGGTGACCAAAGTGTCATGCGAGAGGTGATCCTTCTCGATGTAGGACTCGTCCAAGGCGACCGGCGTGGAGCTCGGAGTGGCGGCGATGCTCACCTTGCCGTCCTGGATGTGTACGGTCTCGCCCGGAAGGCCAATGACGCGCTTTATATAGTAGACGCTCGGGTCATTCGGGTACTCGAAGACGATGACGTCGCCGCGGGCGGGCGGGCGGAAGTCGTAGGTCAGGCGGTCGACGATGAGGAACTGGCCCGTGGAGAAAGTCGGGTCCATGGAGGCGCCGTTCACCACGAATGGCTCGGCGATGAAGAAGCGGATGGGGAGGGCGATGACGAGGGCGAAGACGATGACCCGCACCCACTCTCCGAGGCTCTTCCAGAAGCCACCGCGATGTTCCCTCGGCTCCGAGGCTGGATTCATCGCATTGACCGGTTCTGGAGGCATGATGTGTGACATTGTATTCTCATTTTTGCCGCGGTGCAAGTTTTTCGGGCTGCGTGGTATACTCGCGCCATGGCATACATCATCGCTGGACTCGGAAATCCCGGAGAAGAATACGCCGGCACGCGACATAACGCCGGCCGCATCGTCCTCGACATGATCCGCAAGGAGCTCGGCGGCGATGATTTCGCATTCGACAAAAAGCTCAACGCCCAGGCGTCCGAGGTGAAGATTGGGAAAGAGAGGGTTGCCCTCATCGCCCCGGACACATTCATGAACAATTCGGGCAAGGCGGTGGCCCAGCTCGTCAAAAGCGCCAAGGCGGCGGAAAAGCTCCTCGTCATCTATGACGATTTCCAGCTCCCCATCGGCCGGATGAAGATCTCATACGACAAATCGAGCGGCGGGCACAACGGCCTCGAGTCGGTCATAAAGAGCGTGAAGACCGAAGCCTTCCCGCGCCTGCGCATCGGCAAGGCTCCCGCCACAGCAAAGGGCGAAGCCAAGACCCCGCACG
>CAYSOS010000060.1:0-4140 GCA_964432735.1 uncultured Candidatus Saccharibacteria bacterium | reverse complement strand
GCTTCCTCGCCTTCCTCGATATTCACCCACAATCCCCCGGCCATGTGCAGGTCATTCCCAAGAAGCACTACCGCTGGGTCTGGGATATCCCCGAGGCCGGAGCGTACTTCGAAGCGGCCCGAAAGATCGCTCTCGCTCAGCGCATGGCCTTTGGCACAGAATGGATCTTGAGCAAAACCGTCGGCGACGAAGTGCCGCACGCGCACCTTTGGGTATTTCCGAGCAATGAAGCCAAAGGCGACAAAATGGATTTTGCGGGAAATAAGGAAAAGATCCTGAAGGAGATGAAATAAAAAATCCCGCTCCGTAGAGCGGGATCGATCCTGCGCTGGATACTTCACGCGTACTGTATTTTGCTGGCCTCGTTCATTTGAGCGCGGCGCTCCCTGCGCGATTCTTCTTCCCATTTCGAGAGGGCTGCCGAAAGGAATTTTATATCCTCGACATCATATGACCAACCGCCCCGAATTCCATTCGGACCCGTGATGATTCCCATCTCTCGTAGCGAGGTAATGATTTTAACTTTCTTACCTTGAAATGGAACTGTACGGGTTGAGACTTTTCTTTGCCGTATCATGCGTACCAGATCCTTGCGGGTGAAGAACGCGTAAAAGCCATCCTTGAGCTTGGAACTGAGACTTGCAAGTCGTTCCATGGGCACAAGCACTGCACCGCGAATGATGTCGGGCTCAAACGGCTGAGTCCTGGATTGGAGTCGAGTAAAGACTTCATTCCCATAGAATCTGCTGAGTACAGCTCCTTTGACAGGACTCGCCAGATGCTTGGTGGCTAATGCCTGCAAGCAGCTGAGCCCAGAAGGCAATAGATTCTCCAGCCGTTCTGACACAAGAGCCGAGAGATGATCGTCTCTCGCAAGACCAAGAACACCGAGATGCTCCGACAGGAGATCGATTCCTCCCGTTTTCATGAGCGCCCATGTGGGCACATGAGCATGATTCATGATGCCGTTTGTAGACGAAAGTGGAACATCCACATATCCGCAAACAAACAGCCTCGCTTCGTCTCTGAGCTGAGGTATACGTGCCATACGATTTCTCCTTATTGAATTGTTGAGGTTGTACTATTCGTCCTGAGAATACTCCAGCAATAGCGAATGTCAAACTATTTTCCACTCTTCTCCAGCGCCTGTATGCCCGGCAGCGTTCCCTGGGCAAGAAAATCCAGCATGGCTCCGCCAGCCGTTGAGACAAATGTGTACTTTTCTTCTGTGCCGAGCGTGGCGATGGCAGCCAGCGTGTCGCCTCCCCCGACAATGCTCGTGGCCCCTTTTCCGGTGGCATCGGCTATCATCTGGGCAAGTTCAAGCGTCGGCCCTTTGTATCCCTGCTCGTACATGCCGAGCGGGCCGTTCCAGAGAATGAACTTGGCAGACTTCACCTTTTCCGCAAGAAGCTCCACGGTGGCCGGTCCGGCATCCAGGATCTTGTCTTCCGCGCCGACCTTGGTGTCCAGCTTCACTTCGCCCTTGTCCGTGACGATATCTACAGGAATGAGGAGCTTCGAACTCTTCAAAAATGGAGACAGATCGAAAGAGCCTTCGGAAAGCAGCGATCTGCCTGTCTCAAAGCCTTTGGCTTTATAGAAATCATTGGCGAGCGCTCCGCCCACGAAGACCCATTCGGCGCTCTGCATGAACTTCACCAAGAGCGGCAGCTTGGTGCCGAACTTGGCGCCGCCGAGAATGAAGAGGAAGGGATGCGCGGGGTTGAACGCTTTGGAAATATTCACTACCTCGCGCTCGAGCTGGAGGCCGGCATAGCTCGGAAGGAGCTTGGGCACGCCGACGACGGAGGCGTGCTCGCGATGCGAGACGGAGAAAGCATCGTTCACGTAGATGTCCGCGAGCGAAGCGAGCTCCTTGGCGAACTTTGGATCGTTCTTCTTCTCACCATCGTACATGCGCAGGTTCTCGAGAAGCAGGCAGTCGCCGTCCTTCATGCCTTCGATGGTCTCGAGGGCCTTGTCGTATTTCTTGAGGAAGGTCACGGGCACATCGAGCTTGCCAAGGCGCTTCGAGACAGGCTCGAGCGTGGCTTTCTCCCCTTCGCCCACCTCGATGTGGCTTATGAGGATGAGCTTGGCGCCTTTCTCGCGCAGAAAATTGACGGTCTCGAGCGCGGCGCGGATGCGGATGTCGTCCGCCACTGCGCCGTTCCTGATGGGAACATTGAAATCCACGCGGACGAGGATCTTCACTCCTTTTATATGCGTGATATCGCGGATAGTCTTCAAGGTGAATGATATTCGGCTCATTTTACCTGGCGATCGCGTCCACCGCCTTCAAAAGCTCGCTGAATCCAGGCATATTGACGCTCTCGCGGCCGACAAGGAGTCCGTCCACTTTGCCGATAGTCATGATGTCCGCCGCATTCCTGGAATTCACCGCACCTCCGTAGAGGACCTTCACCTTGAGGCCGGCCTCGGGGCCGAAGACGTCCGCGAATGACTGCTTCACGAAGAGGGACATCTCATATACCTGCTCAGGCTGCATGGCTTCCTTGGCCCCGATGGCCCAGACCGGCTCGTAGGCGATAACGATGCGGCCGCGCTTGTCCTCCGAAATGTTGGCGAGGCTGTTCTTGAGCTGTTCCTTTATATATGCGAAATGGGAGCCGCTCTCTTCGCGGACCTTCTCCCCCACACAGGCGATGACAGTGAGGCCTGCATCAAGGGCCCGGGCAGCGCGGCGAGATACCATCTCATCCGTGTCGCCAGCGGCGCGCTCTTCCGAGTGGCCGACGATGGCGTACTTCACGCCCATGCTCGCGAGCATCCCCGCAGCCACTTCCCCCGTATGCGCGCCTCCTTCATCCACCGAAACGGATTGGGCGCCCATATGGAAGCTGGCGACCAGCGCCTTCGAAGCGCAGAAATGCACGAATGGGAACGGCGGACATGCGACTACATCTGTATGCGAGAGCTTCCCGGCAAGGAGCTTGGTCTTTTTGGCAATGCGCTTGGCATCCTCAGCCGAAGCGGGGTTCATCTTCCAGTTCCCTACAATGAGATATTTTGATGGCATGGCCGTATTCTATCACCACTGCCGAGCGATATCTATTTCAACTGCTTCCACGAGATGGTCTGATATTGCGACGACGCCAGCGGGAATGACGGCGGCGGGCTGTAGAGGAGGTTGCCGTCGTAGTTGAGGTTGCGGGTAGCGTAGCCGGTGCCGTCGGTATAGGCGAAGCCGTAGCGGATGGCCGTAGCGATCATCCCGTTCAGCGTGATGGAGGAGCGGACGTAGTAGTTCGTGCCGCCGCTCTTGCAGCTCGTATTGTAGTAGAAGCGGCCGACGCGGCCGAGCTCCGCCACCAGAGCGGCATCGACAGTGTAAGCATCGGCACTGAAGAGGCCGACATTCACATTATTCTGGGCGATGAGGCCGATGACGTCCGAGCCATCGAAATTGGTGTAGAGAAGGTCGTTATTGACCGTGATGTTCAGATACTGGTTCGGGTCAGACTGGCCGATGTCTGCCACCGCGATAGTGAGGCGGCTGTTGTTTATCTGCCCATCTATCCAGAGGTCATCCTTCACGAAGATGATGCCGTTCGAAGGGATGGCATACCCCGCACCGATGAGGGTCTTGGTATTCACGCTCCATGTCCCCCACTGGGACTGGCTCGCCGCGTTGGTGCAGCCGCTCGGCGCCGATTTGAGGGTGTTCACCGTGTACATGTCGTACGTGTTATTGGTATTCAGGTGCATGTAGTAGCCCTGGCCTGTCGAAGCCACCCAGCAGCGCGGCGCGGAGCAGACGCCGCCGGGAGTGGCCAGCGTGAGGAGGTTGGAGAGGTTCACCGCAAGCGAAGCGAACGGGAATGCAGGCACCGGATACTGCCTGCCAGCCACGAAGACATCCGGGCGGCTGTTGGCCGCCGTTGGCGGCCGCAGCGTCAATCGCGCTTTTTTCGAGGGTGAAGGAACATTCCGTTCTCGATTGACGCTGTGTTCAGGTGACAGTACTGTTCGCCCGTCGACGCGGCTGCGTGAGCAGCACGCCACCATCTCGGGGAGTTTCAACGATGCGTAGGGCTTTCTCTCTTCCGCTCGGGGGGGCGGCGCGGCAGGCTGCTGCCGTCGCCTGCTTTGCCCTGTCAGTCTCCGCGTTCGCAC
>CAYSOS010000059.1:0-4226 GCA_964432735.1 uncultured Candidatus Saccharibacteria bacterium | reverse complement strand
GACCATAGACGCCTCGGCGAAGGAGCTCCGCAGGCTCATAAACGAGAAGAAGCACCCGCTCTTGCCGCACAGCGTAGAAGAAGTCCATTATGTCCTCTCGTCTCCCTGGATCGCCTCGCAGGCCCGTACCCTGACCCTCTCTTTCGATAAGAATACCGCCATCACCCGGGACAAGATAAACGAGATACTCAAAGGCGAGCGAGTGAAGCTCGCCCCAGACAACAGCGGCCCCCTGGAGACCTTGGAAGAGAAGATCTTCGACGTCCGCCTCAACGGATATTCCATTTCCGCCTGGGAAGGCAAGCAGGCCAAGCTCCTGGAAGTCTCGTATGCCGTCACGGTAGGCGGATCGGACACCATGAAGCGATTCAGGGAAGCCTGCGATCGCGTGGCCAAGGCGAGCAAGGTCCATTTCCATTCTTCTCTTCTCCTGCAATTCGTCGGCCTCCGCACCGCCATGCCGGAGCGGGACATGTACACTCTCATCCACATACATGGAGAGCTCACAGACGTCCTCTCGGTGAAGCACGGATCCTGCACTTTCTTCGGCTCGTATCCCATGGGCGTGAATACCATCGTGAGGAAAGTCGCCAAAGCGACGAAAACTGATATCCGCACCGCGGACTCGCTCCTCTCTCTATATATCGGCGGCAAGCTGGAAGAAGAGCACGCCAAGGCCGTCTCGCCCATCATGGACGACATGTCGTCAGGCTGGAGCGGGGAACTGGGGAAGCTCTTCAAGGACACGGACTCTTCCATCGCCCATGACGCCATCATCGCCGCTCGCGCCCACGAGGATTTCTTCGTGAAGAGCTTCTCGGACGCGCATCCGGAAGCCCACACGGAGGCCTGGCCCGCGAGCGAGATCATGCAGGGGGTGACCTTCGAGTCTACGACCTATCGCATGCGCATCGTGAGCGTGTACGCAGTGGCTCTCGCCCACTTCGAAGCGCATCGGATGTGAGCCGGATGTGATACTATAAAAACATATGCCCCGCAGAGTCGAAGACATCATACGAAGCGATCGCCGCTCCATCCGCGACATCCCCGCGGAGAAGGAAGCTCCTTCTCCGAAAAAAGAAGGCAAGGCTCCCGCCCTTAAGCCAGAGCCTGTCCGCGAAGTCCCCATCCACAAGCTCAAAGTGACGGCGCCCATACACGTCGGGAATACCGGAAAGAGCTTTGCCGCTCCCAAGAAGCGGAAGGATATGGCGAAGGTGTGGTGGGCTGGCGCAGTCTTCCTGGTGGTCGGCTTCGTGGCGGTTGCGGGATACGTGGCGTCTATATATTTCTCCCGGGCCACATTCACCGTCGTGCCAGTCACGATCCCGGTTCCCGTAGACACGACCATCGTGGCGACAGCGACTTCTACGCCAGGATATATCTCATACAAAACGCAAGCATATACAGGCTCAATGGATACCGCCGTCCAGGCGACGACCGGCGCGTACACCTCTGCGAAGGCGGCAGGCTCGATAACGCTCTATAACAGCTATTCGAGCGATCCTCAGCGCCTCACGGCAGGCACGAGGATCTCGGCTGACGGCAACCTCATCTATCGCCTCACAGGATCTGTAGTGATACCGGGGTACACCTCTTCCACAAAGCCCGGCTCTCTCACGGTTCCCATCGTGGCCGATCAGGCAGGAGCCGAATACAATATGCAGAGATCTAGCCCGGCTATCTTTCATGTCGTAGCATACCAGGGAGGCCCGAGGTACGCCGCCTTCACCGGCCGCTTGGCGACGGATGTCGCGGGAGGATTCGCAGGACAGAAGAAGGTCGTGGACAAGACAGTGCTCGCCTCGAGTACTGCCGCTCTCCAGCAGTCGCTCACAGATCAGCTGGTCGCAAGAGCAAAAGCAGCAGTCCCAGACGGATACATCATGTATGACAAGGCATACAAGGCGTCTTTCGCTCCAGCGACCCTCTCGGGCACTACGAACGACTCAGCGACGGTGACGGTGAATGGCACGCTGTATGCGATCCTCTTCAGGGCGACAGACCTCACCACCAAGCTGGCCGGAGCGGAGAAGGTGAGCTCCTTCAACGCCTTCCCATATCGCGCCCCAGGGCTCGAATCTCTCTCATTCGCCATCACGAACGGGACCGACTTCTCTCCCGCCAAGGAAAATACCCTCATCGCCCGCGTCAAAGGAGACATGAAGCTAGTGGGCATCATTCCGGTCGACACTCTCAAAACCAAGCTGGCCGGGCTTTCCTTGGCTCAAACGAGCGCTATCCTCAAGTCGTACTCCTCGGTCATAGACATAAGCAAGAGCTACGGCGAGCTTTTCCCATCCTGGAGCATGTCGGTGCCCAATGATCAGAGCCGGATCTCTATCGTCGTGAAGGACAAATAGCCTCGGGAATAGGGCCTCTATTGACGTTATTTTACGCATCTGCTAGGATAGCAAAACGCGCTCATTGCATGGATACCGCTCCTCAACCGAAAAACACCGTCATAGGCACAGTCGTAGAGGCGTTGCCTGATACTTTGTTTCGAGTTACTCCCGAAGGGACCGATGCAGTCCTCTTGGCTTATCTCGCCGGCAAAATGAAGATGAACCGTATCCGTGTGCTCGTAGGGGACCGTGTCGAACTGGTCCAGGACCCCTACGGAGGCAGAGCGCGCATCATCAGACGATTATAAACACATGCGAGTCAGAGCTGCAGTCAAGAAAATATGTGCCAAGTGCACCGTCGTCAGGCGGGGCGGTTACGTATATGTTGTCTGCAAATCTAACCCGCGCCACAAGCAGCGCCAGGGCTAGTCACATTCATTTTTTATTTTAATGCGCATCCTCGGCATAACACTTCCTGATAACAAGCGGATGGAGATCGCTCTCACGACGATCTACGGCATCGGCCGCTCGCGCGCCCGCTTCATCCTCGCCGAGACGAAAGTCGACGCCGGCATGAAGGCCAAGGATCTCTCTGTCGATCAGGAGAACGCGGTCCGCAAGCTCGTCGAGAGCTACAAGATCGAAGGAAACCTCAAGCGCGAAGTATCCGCCAACATCAAGCGCCTGAAAGATATCAAGTCGTACCGCGGCTCGAGGCACGCCCGCCATCTCCCGACCCGCGGCCAGCGCACCAAGACCAACTCCCGCACCGTCCGTGGCAACGTCCGCAAGACTATGGGATCCGGCCGCCGCAAGGAAGAAAAGACATAAAAATCAACTAACCCCATGGGAAAAAAGCGCATCACAACTAACGGAACCGAAGGAGCGGCTGACGCAAAGGCCAAAGCACCGGCCGCGTCTTCAAAAAAGCGTATCGACGCTGGCATTTTGCATGTCCAGTCCACGTACAACAACACCAAGGTCATGCTCACCGACAAGGCAGGCAACGCCCTCATGTGGGGTTCCTCGGGCGGCGCAGGCTTCCGCGGCGCCAAGAAGGGCACTCCGTTCGCAGCAGCCAAGGTCGGTGAGACCCTCGCCCTCAAGGCGCAGAACATCGGCTTGAAGGAGATCGATGTGGTCGTGAAGGGCGTCGGCTCGGGCCGCGAGTCCGCTATCCGCGGATTCATCTCCAAAGGCGTCGTCATCACGTCCATCAAGGATGAGACCCCGATCCCGTTTAACGGCCCCAAGGCGAAGAAGCCCCGTCGCGTTTAATATAATCAACTATCATGCAAATCGGACCTCGCTATAAGAAAGCGCGCTATCTCGGAGCTCCCGTCTTCCGTAAGACGCAGACCCAGAAGTACGCTATCCGTGCCCAGGCAAAAGCGAAGAATGCCAAGCGCAAGCGCGGCAAGAGCGAGTACGGCCAGCAGATGCTCGAGAAGCAGAAGGCCCGCTACAGCTACGGCGTTTCGAGCGGCCAGTTCACCAACTACGTCCGCAAGTCTCTCCAGACCGCCGGCGACAACGCCAAGAACCTCATCCGCCTCCTTGAAGGGCGCCTCGACAACGTCGTCGTCCGCGCCGGCTTCGCTCCGACCCGCTCGGCCGCCCGCCAGATGGTCGCTCACGGCCACATCATGGTGAATGGCAAGAAGGTCTCCATCCCTTCCTACCAGGTCACGGTCGGAGAGAAGATCTCCATCCGCGAGGGAAGCAAGAAGAAGGCCCTCTTCGGCAAGCTCGACGAGGAGCTCAAGGCAGTGAAGGCGCCAGCCTGGCTTTCCGTGGACGCAGGCGTGAAGGAGATCAAGGTAGAAGGCGAGCCGGTGGCTGATGCCACGGACCTTTTGTTCGATGTAGGCGCCGTGCTCC
>CAYSOS010000058.1:0-4242 GCA_964432735.1 uncultured Candidatus Saccharibacteria bacterium | reverse complement strand
CTCCGTACTTATGCGATCCGCCATGGCCATCCATTCGGCCTGATCTCGCAGTTTACTCACTTCTTTTCGTGCAGCTTGGTCCAGCTGATACATAAACATGATCGCTCCAGCGATACCGGGATATTGTATTGTTGCATTCATCTAGAACTAATAATACAATAATAAATCTAATTGTCAACTAACATTGTTTTGGATTCTAAATAAAAACTCCCCGAAGGGAGTTTTTATTTGAGAGCGTCGATCGTTACCTTGAAGAACGGCTGGCGGTGGCCATTCCTTTTCCAGCCGGAGCGGTTCTTCTGCCTGTACTTCACGACGAGGACCTTTGCGGCGCGGCCGATCTCGGCGATAGTGCCGGTGACGGAGGCCTTGGAGATGAAGGGCGCGCCGACAGTGGTCTTTGCGCCATCGTCTGTAAGAAGCACCTTATCGAAGGTGACCTTGTCGCCTTCCTTGTGAGCGCCAGCGAGCTTCTCGATGGTGATGGTGTCACCTTTCGAGACCGTATACTGCTTGCCGCCTGTCTGTATGACTGCGAATTCCATAGAGGTCATACTATACCTGAAAGGCTTAAAAAACGCAATACGGCGCCGTATACGGCCTTCCAGAGGACAAAAAGCACCGGTTTTAAGGCGGTGCTGGAACAAAACGGGCATATGGCCCTATTCGAAGCGGGCAGACGGATGGACGTATTCCGGCTCCCCATGATCGAGGCTCGCCAGAAGGAACTGGTCGATGACCTGGTGGCGGTCGACGAATGTCATGACCTGGATGCTGATCTCGGGACAGACCATCTTGAGATGCAGAGCCCTATGCTGGAGGATAGGGTGGAGATCGCTCTCGATGATGAAGCTCGTCTTCCATTTTCCGACGGGGCCGATATAGCGCTCGATAAGGCAGGTGAAGATGCCCCCGCCTATCAATCCGAAGGCCTGGACGAAGATGGCCAGGGACCGGCTGGGCTCGAATGGGATGCCGGGCACCGTTTTTATGGAGACATTCAAGTACACGACGAAGAAGACGATCGCCCAGAGCGCAGCTGGGATGAGCCCGGCATAGAGAGCGCCCTGCTGTCCCTTCAGGATGAAGCCCATGCAAGCCAGTATCGCAGAATGGACGAGGAGCCCCGCGAACTGAAGGAGCCTCTCTTGGCCTTCGCTCAATTCCTGTTCAGAGAACCTGAACTGATGGCGCAGCTTCTCTTGATATGCCAGAACCTTCGCCTTGTTGCAGGGCCTGATGCGGGCCTGCTTGAGGGCTTCCGCGAGCTTGCCGCTCGGGGGAGCGCTCGTAAGCGGTCCTGCCGTATTCATGGTGTTGTAAGGATATAAACCGAAGACCGGATCCGCCGGTACGGTCCCTTGAGAGATTCAAGGATCTTTTGCTGGCGTAAATGTACGCCCAAACCGAGGGCGCGTCAAAGCCAGCATGGGGATGCCTATTCTTCCCCTTCCGGCCGCTCGAGAGCGGGAGCTATCTCTATACCCGGTGCCTCTCCGGTGATGCGCAGGACATCCTTGTCCACTTTCCTGAGCTCCTTCCCCGCGTTGTTGTAGTGGTTCACGACGGTCGAGAGCGATGCGCCGAGCTTGCCGTGGAATTCTTCGTATTTCTTGAGATGCGTGCCGAGCTGGCTCACATGCTTCACGATATCCTTGGCAGTTTCCTCGATCTGCATGGCTTTGAGGCCCTGGAGGACGGTCTGGAGATATGCCAGGAACGATGTCGGCGAGACGATGATGACTTTGTGCCTCGAAGCCGCCCGCTGGATGAGGTTGTCCGTCTCGTCTGCTGCCGCGCCGATCTTGTTCACCAGGAGATCATAGTAGATGGCCTCGTGCGGGATGAACATGAAGGCAAAGTCCATGGTCTTCTCGTCCGGACGGACGTATTTCGCCGTCTCCTGGATGCGGAGCTTGAGATCGTTCACGAAGGCCTTCTCCAGGGCCGCCCGGGCCGCCTCGTTGCGCTCGCTCGAGAGCTTGTTGTAGTTCTCGAGGGAGAACTTGGAATCGACAGGGATGACCTTGTCCTTGACGAAAACCACGGCGTCCACGATCTCGCCGTTCTTGAAAGCGTACTGCATCTGGTACTGGCCGGGCGCCAGGACATTCTTCAGGAGGGTCTCGAGATAGTATTCGCCGAGGATGCCGCGGTGCTTCGGGTTCTTCAGGATGTCCTGCAGGTTGTTGAGCTGGTCCGCGAAGGACACCACCTGGCGGTTGGTCTCGTCGAGCTTGGTCAGGCCCTGGGTCACTTCCTTGATGAGCTTGGCCGACTCGCCGAGCTGGGCCCGCATGGAATCCTGCATGTTGCGCGAAGATTCGTGGATCTTGGTGTCCACGGTCTTGGTGAGGTCGCCCACCTTCCGGTCCACAGTGCGGCCGAGCTCGTGCATATTGGCATTCATCTGGTCGAGAAGGAGCTTGAGGCCCTCGGCCGTGCCCTGCCCTTCCTCCTGGCCGCGCTTGCGGCGAAAAAAGGCTACGGCCAGGATGCCATTTGCAACCAGGGCCAAAACCACTAGAATGATGAGCATATTATCCATGCCCGTAAGTATATAGGAACCTCAATGCTTCACCAAACCATCAAGAACCAGATCAAGGATGCCCTGCGCGCCAAGGATACCATCCGCCTCGACACCCTCCGCGGCCTGAACGCCCTCTTCCAGACGGAGATGCTGAACGGTGGGGCAGGAGCCGAGTTCCTTCCGGACGACAAGACGCTTGCCATCATCAAGAGGGCCGTAAAGCAGCGCAAGGATTCCATTGACCAGTTCACCAAGGGCGGCCGCGAGGATCTCGCCGAGAAGGAAAAGGCCGAGCTCTCTATCCTCGAGTCATACCTCCCTTCCATGATGCCTCCCGCAGAAGTGAAGCTCATCGTGCGCCAGAGGATCGAGAAGCTGAAGATCGAGGGCGCCTTCGACCCCAAGGCCGGCGGCAAGATAACAGGCATGATCATGAAGGAGCTCGCCGGCAAAGCAGATGGCGCAGACGTGAAGACCGCCGTGGACGAGGCTATGAAGGAAGCTTCAAAATGAAGATCGCCTTTATCGCTGTCGGAAAGACCCAAGCCTCCGGCCTGCAGGAATCCATTCTCGAGTATTCCAAGCGCATCTCGCGCTATGCGAGCTTCGAGTTCACAGACGCCTCGGAAGAGAAGCTCGCGAAGGCGCTGGACAAGTTCGACAGAGTCTTCCTCTTGGATGAGAAAGGAACCGAGTACGGTTCCAAAGAGTTCGCGGGATTCATAGAAAAGCAGCTCAATGCCGGGATAAAGAGCGCAGCATTCGTCATCGGCGGGCCCTTCGGCTTCAGCGAGGAAGTCCGCGGCATGGCGGACGCCTCCATCGCCCTCTCCAAGATGACATTCCCTCACGATCTCGTCCGAGTCATATTCCTGGAGCAGCTCTATCGCGCATTCACCATCCTCGGGAACGAGAAATATCATCATGAATAAAAAAGCGGCGCTCATGCGAGCGCCGCGGAAAGAGAGATAGGTGACTAGGCTTTCTCGGGACAAAGACAGGCAGATCTGCTGCGGGCTTTCTGGTGTCCCCCGCTCCGATAGGAGTGGATGACGATCCTCCATCCCAAACAGAGGTGGATCTGGCTCCTCAAGTGATCCTTGAGCTCAGGGAAACGCTCGTAGAGCCGAACCCAGAAATATTTCTCCACGAGCTGGGCCTGATCGAGCAGAAGCCCTCGAACCTGTGCGCGCTCGCGCTTTTTTGAGCCTGGCCAGGATATCCGGAATGCGGAATTCGTGAGCTCTTTGGAGAAAGAGAACAATTCCTTCAAGACAGTGTCTTTGATCTCCGCCAGCTCTTTCCAGCAGTCACAGACCGGTTCGAGCGAAAGGGCCGGCGCGAGCAGGCGTCCTGGAGGCGTCACATGCCGCCTTTCCTGGATCTCCCAGAGCCGCTGGTTGAATTTTTCGTTGAGCTCGCGTATGCGGACACCGAGCTTTTTTGGAAAGAAAGGCTCTTGCGCCTTCTTTGAGATCGAGTTCTTTAGAGCAACCATGGGTATTGATTTTTTCTTGTCAGCGACCGGCTGACGGCGGGTCCTATGCGTCTCCGAAATGGAAACAATACTCGTGAAAATTACCACGTAATATAGATTACGTCAACAATGCTATACTGTCTCAATGGACCTCTCCAGGAAAACCATCGCCATATCATGCGCTGTCCTCATTCTGCTCATAGGCATCTGGATCATCTATGCACAAAGGGCAACG
>CAYSOS010000057.1:0-4261 GCA_964432735.1 uncultured Candidatus Saccharibacteria bacterium | reverse complement strand
ACGGTCATCAATGCTGATCCGAACGCGCAAGTGACTCTCTACTACCCGATAAATGGCGCATATTCCTCAGCCGCTATCGGCACAACAGATAGCAACGGCCGTCTTTCTGTGAACGTGAATCCGACTGCATACAACGTCACGAGCGGGGGGCCTTCGTATATCATGGTGAATGGCGCGCAATCCGCAGTCCAGAATTGGCCGGCATATTCGGCCCAGTCCACTGCCTCTACAGGCCTCTCCTTGAGCCAGAGCAGCATCACCGTCACCATCGGCCAGGCGACAGCGGTCGCTGCATCCGTGACATCGGGCATGCTCGGCACGCTGTCCGTCCCGAGCAATACCAACCCGTCGGTCGCGTCGGCTTCTATCTCCGGGAATAACATCATTCTGAGCGGCTACATACAAGGCGTGACGATCATGACGGTCTGCGCTTCGAATGCCGGCTGCGCCACGCTCTACGTCACAGTCCAGCAGCCGGCATCTTCTGGGAATGCGTCCCAAACGGCTGCGAATCAGACGATCTCGTTCAGTCCCGCTTCGCTTACATTCAAGGTGGGAGAGACGCGCACCGTGAGCCTCTCTGGTTCCGGCTCATACTATATTTCCACGCACTCTCGCCCTGGAACAGTCTCCAACAGCTTGAGCGGCTCCACCCTCACGCTCATAGGCACGACCGTCGGGACTGATGACATGAGCCTCTGTTCGTCCGGCTCTGCCACGGTGAGCTGCGCCACGCTTGAAGCGAAAGTCACTGCGGCGGATCCGACGAGTTCGAATTCGGGCAGCACTGCCACCATCTCGTTCTCGCCAAATAACCTGACCCTTGCCATAGGGGAGACGCAGACGGTGACCGTCAGCGGCTCTGCTCTCGGCTCGTACTATATCTCTAATGACTCGGCTCCAGATGCTATCAGCGCGAATATATCGGGGTCTTCTGTGAGCGTCGTAGGCGCTAAGACGGGAGGCGCCAATGTCACCGTCTGCCAGCTCGGCGGCACCTGCGGCAATTTCTATGCCTACGTGCCCTTGAATGCCGCGTCGGCGGCTTCGGCTCTGGCCGTCGCGACTAAGCCTCTGGCGCTTTCTTCCTTCGGCGTCTCTTCCAACAACGTGAATGACAAATTCCTCGGCGCAGGCGCGGCGCTCACCATCACTTTCGGCTTCAATCAGGCCGTGCCTAACCCGACCGTCTCAGTAGGAGGGAACGGGGTCATGGTGAATGGGAGCGGCAGCGGCGCCTACACAGCTATCTACACTATGAATGGAAGCGAATCCGCGCCTCTCAACGTAGATATCGGCTTCGGCTCTTCCAACGCCCGATTCGTGATTGGCGGGGCAGCAGCCCAAGCTGCTCCTGATGCTGGCTCGGCTTCGAGCGAAGCTGCGAGCCCTGTCTTCACGCAGTACCTGAAGGTCGGTTCGACAGGCTCGCCGGTAAAAGCCCTTCAGACCCGGCTTACGGCTCTCGGTTTTTATTCCGGCCCTATCACCGGGACCTTTGGCGCCCAGACCGAGGCAGCGGTGAAGAAATATCAGGCTAAGCATAAGCTCGATCAGTTGGGGGCGGTAGGTCCGGCTACTCGCGATGCCCTCAATGCCGGCAACTGACATGGTCAATCCCTTCGATCATGCGTTCTTCAAATTCCTCTTCGGATTCTTGGGGATCCTCGCGATCAGTTTTGCTATCTTCTATCTCGTCGGGCAGCATCTTCATTGAGATTTGAAGAAAAATTCATGCGGATTTGAACTTTTTTTGAAACGGATTTTAACTCGAGACAGATATGATGGATGCATTACGAGCTAATGCATTTTTCATTTCATGGATCAATTTTTCAAGATACTGGCGATCTGTGCCCTTGTGGGGCTGTACGTTGTTCCTGTGCAGGCCGAGACCCGGGTGCAGGGCATCATGTCGGGGAATGCTATCTGGAAGAAAGCCGAAGGGCCGTACCTTCTGACAGAAAGCGTGATCGTGCCCGATCTTGCTTCGCTTGCTATAGAGCCTGGGACGCAGATCGGCATCGCTCCGGAAGCGGATACGGGAGATATCAGCTATGCGCCGGGTATCTTTGTCTCCGGCGGCGGCTTGTCCGTTCAAGGATCCTACGAAGATCATGTGTCTGTGCGGGGCTTGAGCGGCATCTTCGTCGCGAATGGATCTATCCATAATGGATCTGCGGACATCGCATACGCGGACCTTTCCGGAGGCTCGCGGCTTTCCTTTGAGGATTCCACGGGCACCATAGCCACCAGCACCATCTCTGGAACTGATATGGCGCTCTATTTCAAAGACAGCATTATCTCTGTCTGGGGAAGCAGGATCGAAGCAAACGACATCGGCATCTATGTGCAGCCGCATAAGGCCTTCGTTTCGAAGATCGCTAGCCCTTTTGGCACCGGAGGCATCGGCAACGCGCTTGATCCCGCCCCTGACCTGTATGCTTCGTCGTCGCTCGTCATAACAGGCTCTGTCATAGCGGGGAATGATTCAAGGGCGGTATTCAATAATTCTGATCTTACGGTAGACGCGAGAGGGAACTGGTGGGGCGATGCTTCAGGGCCTGCTTCGGATGGCCTCAACTCCGTATATGGAAAAGTCTCCTATGCCCCATGGCTTTTTTCGGAGCCGAAACCCGCGATGGCCGGTCTGTGCTGCTCGAGCGTGCTCTTCATTCCCGGCCTTGAAGCTACGCGGCTCTATAAGGACGGGTCGCGGCTGTGGGAGCCGCTTTCAAATTCCGATGTCTCTAAGTTGAAACTCACCGCGGCCGGTTCGAGCACCGACCCTTCCATATATTCTGGCGGACCCATAGACAAGGCCCTTGGCATATCCGATATCTATGGGAACTTCATGAAGTTCCTTGACGGCCTCGTGGCCAAGGGCGCTATCGGGGAATGGAAAGCTTTTGGGTATGACTGGCGCAAGCCCATAGGCGATGTAGCGGCCGGTTTGGAAAAGAAGGCGACCACGACTGAGAGCCTGCTTCAGACCGTGTACGGTCTTGCCGCAAGATCTAAGACAGGGAAAGTGAGCCTCATCGCGCATTCGAACGGAGGGTTGGTGGCGAAGTACCTGGTCAAGATGCTCGCAGATTCTGGGAAGGCGAACCTCATAGATTCGGTCATTTCGGTTGCTGTCCCGTACCTAGGAACTCCGGAGGCGATCGCCGCGCTCTTGCATGGTGACGATCAGGCCATTCTCGGTGGGCTCATCCTGAACAAGGCCACTGCCCGTGCTTTGGGGGCAAATATGCCGAGCGCGTATTCGCTTCTCCCTTCTCGGAAGTTCTTCTCGACGGCCTTCGGGCCTGTCATCGCCTTTGCCTCGACTAGCGTAGCTTCGTTCGATGCGGAGCGAGCTTTCATCGCCGACACAGCGAATGCCCGCAAGGCGCCCTCTGTCTCGAACACGAAAGCGCCCATAAAAGGCAATCAGCTTCTTCTTGGGGCTTCGGATCTTCTGCATAGCGTCTTGGATCCTTTCGAATGGCCGGCCGCTATCGCTCGATGGGCCATCGTCGGCTGGGGCGTCGCCACAACTAAGGCTATCCGCTATGCCGACACAGGCCACACTCTTTTGAAGAGCCCATATGGCGATGGTACGGTCAAAGCTCAGAGCGCTGCGTACAACGACGGGCAAGTCATCCCTGTAGATCTCGCGGAAGCCTCGCGGCTCGATAAGAGGGATATCTCGCATGCGACCATCCTTGAAGCCTCAGGCACAGAGAAGGCCATTGAGGCTATCGTGAGCGCTCCTCAAGACAGGGGTGGGGAAGTCAGAGACGCTCTTTCAAACATCCCCGCAGTTTCTACTGCTGCCATGGACTGGAATGGGCTCGATGCCGCATATGACGCTTCGCGCAAGGAGCTTCGCCTGACGACCCATTCTCCTGTGAAGCTTCACGCGTATGATGCCCTTGGCGATCACGTCGGCGAGATCCCGCTCCCGGTTGAAGCCGCTAGCCGAGCAGAGGAGGGCCTCTACACGATGAAGGAAGAAAAGATCCCCGGCAGTTCATATGAAGTCCTTGGCTGCGAGAGCGATACAGACTGCGATACCCAGATCACATTGCCGGATACTGGCCAAGCATACAACGTGGTCGTAGATGGGGTAGGGACAGGCTCATTCACGTTGGATGTAGAGCGCATCCGGGGCCCCGCCACTCCACAGGCTCTCCAGTGGAAAGAGATCCCCGTGACCCCCCGTACCGTCTCTACCCACACCCAAGACTATCATCTCACCCCCCCGCACACCCTCTGA
>CAYSOS010000056.1:0-4305 GCA_964432735.1 uncultured Candidatus Saccharibacteria bacterium | reverse complement strand
CCTGCCTCTGGAAGACGTGGTACTATATTAACAGGATCACCGGTAACAGACCTTTGCTTGTTCTTAAGGGTCAGAATCTAGGTGGGATCGCCCCTGGTGAGCTACACGGGCCACATCCCGAATGGGCACTCCGCTGCGATAGGGAACGGCGCAGTCTTTTTCGGCGGCGGCATGTCCAACGGCTTCGAGAAGGTGGATCCGGAGACGCTTGGATCCCTTGGGCGCGTTTCCCTTGCGCCCTGCTCTATGAGCGACGACATGCCATTTGTGGATGGCTTCATCTACGTGGGCTGCGAGACGGTCCCGTACGGACTGCGCGTCCATGCCGATACCTTGAAGGCGGACAGGTTCACGCTTCCCGGAGGCTCCTTCGGGCTCTTCTCATTCGGCGGCGACCTCTACAACGCTGCCCAGGACGGATATGTAGATGAATTCCCCAAGGGAGATCTCAAGGATCTGAAGCGCTTCAAAGTCGTGAATGATATCGCGCCTTTCGATACTAAAGGCCAGGATCTCGAAGTGAACGAGCTTCTTTTCTCTCCGGTTACCAAGCATCTCTACCTCACTGCGTGGCTCGGCATTCCCGGCTTATACGAAGTCGACCTCGCTATTCCATAGACTGCGCGCGGATCCCATGGTATTTTTACCGCCATGAGCTCTTTACAACTCGGTCCGCCGGACGACATGCTCGTCCAAGCCTCGAGGCGAGGCGACAAGGAGGCCTATGACATGCTCGTGCAGCGCTATTGGAAGCCTGTCTGCAGCATCGTCCAGAAGCGCTTGCCGCTCTCATTCCATGAAGTGCAGGAAGTGGTCCAAGACACGTTCGCCAAGGCATGGCAGGCGATGGAGAGATATGCGTCCGCGCAAGGGACTTTCTGTTCCTGGCTATGCACCATCGCCCTCAACCTTGCCAAGGATCGCCTCCGCAGGGTCCAGACGAAAGAAGCAGCGCACGAATACTACGAGCGCGCATACGGCATCGAATGGGGCTGCGAACCTGTTCCGGTGCCGGATGCCGGCCTTATCGATGCTGTGAAGCGCATGCTGTCCAAATTGCCTCAGGAGAATCTGCAGGCCCTTTACGAGCATTACTACGGCAATCTCACCCATATGGAGATATCTCGCCATCTGCAGCTGCCGCTCGGCACCGTGAAGGCCCAAATCCGCCGCGGCATCGAGAAGCTGCGCTCGGACCCCCTCGCTTCGCGCCTGAAATACGCCTGACCTATCGCATGGCACGCTCTTGGAGCGTGCCATTTTTTGTCCGTTTTTGTTGGCGGAGAGGGGCGTCTAATGCTATAGTGCCCGCGTGAGCCTCTCTCCCGAGAAAAACGACAAAAACCTCATAACCGGTTCCATTTCGACCATCGCCAAGGGCGCCGGCTTCATAGACGATCCCGACCCGAAGAAGGACTCTATTTTCATAGAGCTGGGCAATCTGAATACGGCTCTGAACGGCGACACCGTCGAAGTGCGCGTCTCGGAGCGCACTCAGCGCGGCGTCACCGAAAAGATCGGCACGGTGGTGCGCGTGGTTTCGCGCGCCCGCTTTGCTTTTGTGGGCACCGTGGATATGCAGGCCAACCAGCCCGTTCTGATTCCGGATGACAAGAAGATGTACACGGCCATCGTCATCGACCCCAAGGACGCCGCCAAAGCCCGGAAAGACGACAAGGTCCAGGTTGAGATAGATTTCGGAGCGTGGAAGGACCCGAATGCGCGCCCCGCCGGCCGCGTCCTGCGCGTCCTCGGAAAGAAGGGCGTGAACGACGTGGAGATGGAGTCCATCGTCCTCGAGAAGGGCTTCGAGACCAGCTTCCCGCCGGAAGTGGAGAAGGAGGCGGACGAGATCGAGAAGAACAAGGCCATCACGCCGGAAGAGCTCGCACAGCGTCGCGACATCCGCGGCACGCTCACGTTCACTATCGATCCTTTCGATGCCAAGGATTTCGACGACGCCACTTCCTTCAAGGAGCTCGGCGGAGGGAAGTATGAGATCGGCGTCCACATCGCCGATGTCTCCCACTATGTCCGCGAGGGAACCGCTCTCGATGCCGAAGCCCTGAAGCGCGGCTGTTCGGTATACCTCGTGGATCGCACCATTCCCATGCTTCCGGAAGTCCTCTCCAACGACGTCTGCTCCCTGAATCCGCACGAGGACAAATGCTCCTTCTCCGCCATCTTCGTAATGAACGACAAGGCGGAGGTCCTGGAGCGCTGGTTCGGCAGGACGGTCATGAATTCGGACCACCGCTTCACGTACGAGACCGCCCAGGCGGCCATAGACGGCGCGCCTGCGAACGCGGAGAAGTATTCGAGCGGCATCCAGACCGCGGCCATGGCCGAAGCCGGCATGAAGTACCGGGACCAGCTCGTGAAGCTGAATGGTATCGCCAAGATCCTCCAGGCCAACAAGTTCGCCCACGGTGCCATCGAGTTCGAACAGGCCGAAGTGAAGTTCCGCCTCGACCCGGACGGCAAGCCCATCGGCGTCTACGTGAAGGAGCGCATCGACACCCACAAGCTCGTGGAAGAGTACATGCTCCTCGCCAACCGCGAAGTGGCCAAGTTCGTCTTCGACCAGATCAAGAAGAAGGGAAGCCGCGACACCGGCGCCATATACCGCATCCACGACACCCCGGACAAGGAGCGCATCGGCGACCTCGCCCAGTTCGTGAAGGCTCTCGGCTACGATCTCCAGCTCGGCAAGGATGGCTCCGTGAACGCCACAGCCATCAACCGCCTCTTGGAGCAGATAGAAGGCACGCCGCACGAGTCGCTCATCCGCACGGCCACCATCCGCTCCATGCAGAAGGCCATCTATTCCACCAAGAACATCGGCCACTTCGGCCTGGCCTTCGAGTTCTATACCCACTTCACCTCGCCCATCCGCCGCTACCCGGACCTTCTCGTGCACCGTGTCCTGGCCAAGCATCTCCACAATGAGCCTTTCGGCGACAGGGACATCGTGGTCTTCCAGAAGATCGCCGAGTCTTCGACCGAGCGCGAGATAGACGCATCCGAAGCCGAGCGCGCCTCCAAGAAGCTGAAGCAGGTGGAGTACATGAGCTCCCGCGTGGGCCAGGCCTTCAGCGGCACCATTTCCGGCGTCTCCAAGTGGGGCATCTATGTGGAAGAGAACGAGACCAAGTGCGAGGGCATGATCACCTTCAAGAATCTCGGCAACGACTTCTGGACCTTCGACCAGAAGAACTATACGGTGGCAGGCGAGCGCACGAAGAAGAAATACACATTGGGCGATCCGGTGAAATTCAAGGTGGTGTCGGCCGATCTCGACAAAAAGATTTTGGACTATCAGGCGTTATAATAGTCATATGAATAAATTCCAGCTGGAGCGATATCTGAGCAACAAGAACCCCAAGCCGATTCTCACTCCACGGCCCGATGTCGAATGGGAAGGCAAGGCAGTTTTCAATCCTTCGGTTGTGTACGAGGATGGCATTTTCAGAATGCTCTATCGGACATATCCTGCCAAGTTGGAACAAACGGAGCAGAAAGAGCATCGTCCGGGTTTCAAGCTCAAGAATCAGACTTCGTATATCGGATATGCAGAAAGCACAGATGGAATTAATTTTGAGCGGCGCGACACCCCTTTTATATCGCCGGATCAGCCATATGACATCTACGGCGTCGAAGATCCGCGAATTACAAAAATCGACGATATATTTTATATAACGTACACCGCGATTGATAAGCCGATCGAAGGCCCGGCACGCCCGAATGTACGGATCGCCTTGGCTTCGACAAAAGATTTTAAAACCGTGACCAAGCATGGGATCATTGGACCGCCAAAAAGATCAAAAGCGGCGGCTTTCTTTCCGGAAAAAGTAAATGGGAATAAGATCGGCCTATTGATGACGATTGCATCTGATTCTGCAAATTCCCATATTGCACTTCGATACTATGATTCGATGGATGAGGTCTTGAATCAGACGGATGCATCCTGGAAGGAGTTTCTGGAGCACTCGGAGGAAACTGCCGTGCTTCAGACGTACTGGTGGCTTCATAGAGGGCCTGAACTGGGTGCAGCTCCCGTGAAGACAAAGAAAGGATGGCTGCTCATCTATTCAGCAGAAGCAATGGCTCATGTGTGGACTATCGCTGCAGCTCTTGTTGATCTGAAGGAACCTCATAAACTGATCGCACGCACGCCCGGATTCATTTTGCAGCCGGTCACTGACTACGAGCGGGAGGGAATAGTTCCGCAGGTCACATTTCCCGAGGGTGCGGTTATTGTCGGTGATGAACTGTATGTGTATTACGGCGGCGCTGATACGGTCA
>CAYSOS010000055.1:0-4430 GCA_964432735.1 uncultured Candidatus Saccharibacteria bacterium | reverse complement strand
GTTCCAGGTCATCCTCACGGACGTGAATGGCAAGGTCCTTGCACGCACCAACGCTGCCGCTCTCGACAACTGGCAGACGGCCGATTTCGTCCCGTTCTCCGGCAAGCTCTCATTCCCGGCGCAGCCGACGGGCACCAAGGGCGTCCTCATCCTGAAGAAGGATAATCCCTCTGGAATGGCCGCCAACGACGCGTCCGTAGAGATGCAGGTGACGTTCAAATAGCCCTCGTGCTAGGATGTTGTCATGACATCCGGCGCCTCGGCCCTCATCAAAGAAAAAGCAGGCCCCATACTCGCGGAAGTGAAGAAGGCACAAAGCATCCTCCTTCACTGCCACCCATCGCCCGACCCCGATTCAGTGGGGTCGGCTTTGGCTATGAAGTTAGCCCTGGAGCAATTGGGGAAGAAGGCGACGGTCATCCGCGGCGACTCCGAGATCCCGCAGGCCTTCATGCACTTTCCGGGAGCAAAAGATATCGTGGCGAAGAATTACTTCGAGATCGACCTGGGTCAGTTCGATCTATTTTTGGTTCTCGATACGGGAGCTAAAGAGAGGATATCAAGGCTTGCCGCTGTAGAAGTCCCTGAATCCCTCAAGATGATAGTGATCGACCACCACGCGACCACCCAGCCCTTCGGCACCGTTAACCTTATCGACAGCGACTATCCGTCGTGCTGCGAGATCCTCTATGATCTTTTCGGGATCTGGAATATCCGCATTACTCCCGATATGGCTCGGGATCTCTTTATCGGCATGTATACCGATACGGGCGGGTTCAAGTACGTCAAAACGACTTCCAGGACCCTTGCCGCCGCTGCAGCATTGGCAGCTATCGCGCCGGATTTTCCAGAGATGATTTTTTCAATGGAAAATGCGAATACGCCGGCTTCTTTGAAGTTCCAGGGGCTAGCCCTTGCTTCCATCGAGACATTTCTCGGTGATAAGGTGGCGATCTCATCTGTTTCTCATGAGCCTCTTGTCTCGAACAAGATCGGACAGGCCGATATGAGCGCGCATCATATCGCAAATCTGCTCAAATCAGTCATCGGATGGGACATCGGGATCTCTTTCATAGAAAGCGAATCCGGAGTCGTCAAAGCCAGCTTCCGTACGCGCGATGCTGAAGTCTATGACCTTGGCCGCCTCGCTCTTGCGTTCGGCGGCGGGGGCCACAAAGCTGCGGCGGGAGCCACTCTCAAGATGTCCCTCGACGAAGCCAAGAAAGCTGTGGTCGCCAAAATAAAAGAGCTGTTTAATCTCTAGCCTATGACCACACGAAACATCTGGATCGCTGTCGGAGCCGTCGCAGTTATCGCTATCGCTTGGACCTCGCTGGACCATCGCGACAAGCAGAGTCCGGCCTCATCTGATATGTTCTATGGGACTTCGACCGAGAGCATGTCCGGACAGCAGAGCCCTTCAGATCCTCAAACTACCAGCCAATCATCAGCTAAAAATTTCATGCATACCATCACCATCAACACCACTAAGGGCGCCATCGTCTTCCAGACATATGATGGAGACGCGCCCAAGACTGTCGAGAACTTCATCGCTCTCGCTAACAAGGGCTTCTATAACGGCACCATCTTCCATCGCGTCATCTCCGGCTTCATGATCCAGGGCGGCGATCCGACAGGCACCGGAATGGGCGGCCCAGGATATAAGTTCGCCGACGAGCTCAACTCGAATACGATCTCATACAAGGCTGGATATGTCCGCGGCACAGTGGCCATGGCGAATGCTGGCCCCAATACCAACGGCTCCCAGTTCTTCATCATGCACGAGGATCAGGGGCTTCCGCATGCATATACGATCTTCGGCAAGGTCGTCTCTGGAATGGAAGTCGTCGACGCTATCGCTGCGACCCAGACCGGCCCGAACGATAAGCCAATCACGCCCATCACCATGACCAGCGTGACAGTCGCGGACGCGAAATAAACCGCTCATGTCCGAATATTACAACCCTCGCAGAAGCAAGAATCTGTTCGATCCGGAAAGCACGGAGCCCTTCAGGGTCAGCCGGTCCAAGATCGACCTGTTCCTCAATTGCCCGCTCTGCTTCTATCTCGACCGCAAGCTCGGCGTCGGAAGGCCGCCGGGCTTTCCATTCAATCTGAATAGCGCTGTCGATACGCTCCTCAAGAAGGAGTTCGACATACATCGGGCAGCCAAGTCATCGCATCCCCTCATGGATGCATTCGGCCTCAAAGACGTCGTCCCATATGCCGATTCGAGGATGGATGCCTGGCGCGATGCCTTGAAGCGCGGCGTCACCTTCGTGCACGAGCCGACGAACTTTCTCGTGACCGGAGGCGTGGACGACATCTGGGTCAACGGCAAGGGCGAGCTCATCGTCGTGGACTACAAAGCGACGAGCAAGGAGGATAAGGTCAATCTCGACAGCGATTGGCAGATCGGCTACAAGCGCCAGATGGAAGTCTACCAGTGGCTTCTCCGCAGGAATGACCTCGTCGTTTCCGACACCGGTTACTTCGTGTACTGCAACGGCAAGACCGACCGCAAAGCTTTCGACGGCAAGCTCGAGTTCGATATAGACCTCATCCCGTACAAGGGAAACGATTCCTGGGTGGAGAAGACGCTCATGGACATGAGGAAATGCCTGATGCTCGAGAAGCCCCCTAAGCTTGCCAGCTGCGATTACTGCAGCTACCGCAAAGCCGCCCGCGACGTCCAGCAAGAAGGGAAGAAGTAGGCGGTCGCGGTCCGGACGCGGCTGCCGACCCGTCTGGAACGCCATCTATGCTGCTGTGGATCAGCTTTGGACGCTGAAGGAAAACTGACGTGATCATCGTTGGTTGGTAATGGCATGTCGACACATGCCTCGGGATAGCCTATCAAGGACGTGTTCAAATCCGTCTCAAAAAAGATTCAAATTTTTATGAAGAAAAGTTCAAATCCGTATGAATTTTTGCGAGCCGCGCAGGTTTTCTGCTGACTATGCCTGTATCCGCGCTAGATTTTCCGGCGTGTCGAGGATATAGCCGCGGCCGGGCACATTCAAGATGAGATTTTTGCCGCCATCGGCATTCAGCTTCTTGCGCAGGTTGCGGATATGGGCTTCGACGGTGTTCGAAAAGGGATTTCCGTCTGCGGTCCAGATATGCTCCATGAGCTGGGCGCGAGAGAGGATGGTGCCCGCATTCTGCATGAAGTATTCGAGCATATGGAATTCCTTGCGGGTGAGGCGGATGGATGCGCTGTCGCGGGTGGCGATATGGGCTGCTGAATCCAGGAAGAGATCGCCGATGCGGAGGGTCGGCTCCTTTATCTGCGGCGATCGGCGGGAAACGGCATCGAGGCGGGCGCGCAGCTCGTCGAGGGCGAAGGGCTTGGTGATATAGTCGTCGGCGCCTTGTCGCAGTGCTGCGACCTTCGTAGACGAATCGTCCGTCACAGACATGAAGACGATGGGGGTCTTTTTGCCCGCATCGCGGATCTCCTTGCAGACTGCGAGGCCGTCTTTCTTGGGGAGATTGTAATCGAGGACGATGGCGTCGTAGTCGTAGCTTCGAGCCAGGAATGAGCCTTCTGCGCCGTCAGAGGCGAGATCGACAGTATGGGCATCCGAGGTCAGGCTCTGTTTGACGGTCTGGGCGGTGTTGCGGTCGTCTTCGATTATCAATATTTTCATGGCCGGAAGTATAGCAGGGTTGCGTTCCCTTCGGCAAGCTGATACAGTCTCCCGCATGCTCATGATTCGATTACAGCGCGTCGGCCGCGTCCACGAACCCACCTTCAGGGTCGTTTTGACCGACTCCAAGAACGGTCCCCAGAGCGGCAAATACTTGAAGAATCTCGGCTGGTACGACACTCGCCGCAAGAACTCAGTCGATCAGTTCGAAGTCGAGGAGATCAAGCGCCTCGTCTCTCAGGGCGCCCAGCTCTCTCTCACGCTCCACAACTTCCTCGTCCATAACAAGGTCATCGCCGGCAAGAAGATGAACGCTCTCCCTAAGAAGAGCCCTATCAAGAAAGAGGCCGCTGAAGGCGCTGCTCCTGCAGCCCCCGCTGCCGCAGCTCCTGCTCCCGAAGCCGCGCCTGCACCCCAGGCCGCCACGGCATAGTATTAAAAGTAGGCGTTGTGCTACACTTTCAGCAGTACAGATGCTCCGTCTGTATGGATTACTAGTAAGCTCGCACTACATACATGCCCTTAGACCAGCAATTCCTCGAATATGTCATCAAGGCTCTAGTGGACAGTCCCGATGAAGTCAAAATAACCCGTTCTGTAGACGAAATGGGCGTCCTTCTCACCCTCGATATCGCCGCTTCCGACATGGGGAAGATCATCGGCCGCCAGGGCAACACCGCCAAGTCCATCCGCACGCTCTTGCGCGTGGTCGGCATGAAGAACAACTCCCGCGTCAATCTGAAGATAAAGGAGCCGGAAGGAGGCCTCCGTTCTGCA
>CAYSOS010000054.1:0-4436 GCA_964432735.1 uncultured Candidatus Saccharibacteria bacterium | reverse complement strand
GATGGACGCCGTAGACGTGTGGATGCGGCCGGTCTTCTCGGTCTCGGGCACGCGCTGGACGCGATGCACGCCGGTCTCCCAGCGGAGGTCGTTGTATACGCCCATGCCCTTCACTTCGAGCGAGGCTTCCTTGTAGCCGCCGATGTCGTTCTTGGACTCGTCGATGAGCTTGGTCTTCCAGCCTTTGGATTCGGCGTAGCGCGAATACATGTTCATGAGCTCGAACGCGAAAAGGGCCGCCTCGTCGCCGCCGGCTCCGGCGCGGACTTCGAGGATTATCTCGTTGGGCTTCTCGTCTTCGACAGCCTCTGCCGCGACGATCTCCTTCATCTGGGCCTCGAGGCCCTTCTTCTGCTCGAGAATGGAGGCAAGCTCGTGCTCGCCCATCTCCTTCATGGCCGGATCGCTCTCGCCCAGAGCGCGGGTCTCGGCTTCGTCCGCGGTAAGCTTCTCGTACATGCCGGCCAGGAATGCCGTCTTGGGATTGTTCTTATAGAGGTCGAGGTCCATATGCGTAAGTATAACAAAAGCGCCCTAGAGCGGGCGCTTCGGGCAGCTATTTCTTTGCTGCGGCCTTGGACTGGCGGGTCTTGAACTTCTCGACGCGGCCTGCGGTGTCGATGGTCTTGTCCTGGTTGGTGTAGAAGGGGTGGGAGGCGCTGGAGATCTCGACAGAGAACTGGGGGTATTCCTTTCCGTCCGTCCACTTTCCCGTTTCCTTGGTCTGTATGGCCGAAGGAATGAGGAATTTGGCTCCGCTCGAGTTGTCGGAGAAGATGACAGGACGGTAGTTTTCCGGATGGATTTCTTTCTTCATAGTCATGACACGTTAGCATGAATATTAAGGAACTGCAAGGTATTTTAACCAGAATATTATATTTATTGACATAGTTAATAATAAATGATATAATCACAAGTAAGTTACTTTGCACATCGTCAATTCAAAATTGAAAGGTCATTGTGAATACCATTGATGATATAGTATTTCTTTTTAAAGATCTTTGGGGAGATGGTTTGTTGGGAAGAAGCATGCTGGTTATATCAATAGCCTTAATTCTTCTCCTTCTCTGCGCTTGCATCATCGGCGTATACCGCGTAATCGACTCCTGGTTTCTACCGAAACACTCAGGTGAAGGAAAGATTGTAGATAAGGAGTTTACTCCAAAGCATACAACCATAACATGGATCGCCACTGGCACAACAACTTTCCCTCTGATAAGCACTGATCCAGATGACTATTCACTTCTCATAGAGAGAAGCGGAAAATCGGACTGGATATCTGTGGACGAAGAATTCTACAAATCCGTGCACGAGGGACAGACAGTCAAGATCGACTACGTGCTTGGTAGGATCAGCAAGGATCTCTACATCAAAGAAGTATACTGGTAAGGCAGCGGCACGACCAACATCGTGCCGCTTTTTTATTTGCTATAATTACCCCTAACATCATGAGCACCCGCGAAGCTCCTCGCAGCCACACTATCTATACGATAGCCATCATCGGCTTCATCTATACCCTGCATCTGGTCATCCCGATGTATTCGAACTCGAGCTTCCTGTCGCTCTTCGCGGACGAGCGGACCGTGGGCTTCATCTACATGGCAGGCGCGGCGGCTACCATCCTCGGGTTCCTGCTGGCCCCATCCCTCATCCGCAGGCTCGGCAACTATGCGACAGCCATGTGGCTCGTGACCATACAGGTCGTCCTCTTCTACGGCCTCGTCACCACGACGTCTCCGCAGGCCATCGCCGTGCTCTTCGTGCTGCAGACGGCAGCGGTCTCCCTGATCGGCCTCTGCCTGGATATCTTCCTCGAGGTGTACACGGACGGGCCGCATGTGGGCACCGTCCGCGGCCTCTATAGCGCCACCCTGAACGCCTCCTGGGTCATCGGCCCTTTGCTCGGCACCATGCTCATCAACGGCACAGAGAACTATCGTAACACCTATATCGCCGGCCTGGCCATGCTCCTGCCCTTGGCATACCTCATGTACCGGAATTTCCCCAAGTTCCATGATCCGAATTACATCCACCTTTCTCCCCTGCAGCTCGTAAAGCACGTCTCGCACAACATGAACTGGGTGAAGCTCTTCTTCGCCAACTTCATCCTCCAAGTCTTCTACGCCTGGATGGTGGTCTACAGCCCCATCTATCTCCACGAGGTCATCGGCTTCAGCTGGGAGAACATCGGCATCATCCTCACTGTCATGCTCCTGCCCTTTCCGCTCCTCCAGTATCCCTTGGGCAAGATCTCCGATAAGAAGGGCCAGAAAGGCATCATGGCCTTGGGATTCGGCTTCATGGGCCTGGCGACCATATTCCTGTCGTTCGTGACATCTACGAGCGTCCTCGTCTGGGCAATCGGGCTTCTTCTCACCAGGATCGGCGCGGCAGCGGCGGAGGTCATGATGGAGACGTATTTCTTCAAGACGGTGTCGCCGCGGGATTCTGCGGCCCTCGGGCTCTTCCGCGTGACGCGCCCGCTGGCATATTTCTTCGCGCCCTTGGCCACATCGATCGGCCTCATGTTCACGACGGACCAGTACCTCTTCGGCCTGATAGGCTTCATCTCTCTCATAGCCCTCTACCCCGCCCTTTCGATACGGGATGCGAATTAAAAAAGCCCGACCGGAGCCGGGCTTGGTGTCAGGATCAAGATATGGGCACAAGCTTGGTAAACGTCTTCGCATCGCAGTCGACAACGAGAGCTTCGCCTTCATCGAGATATGCCTCCGGGACTTGCTTCATGTAGAGGAATCTTTGCCCAAACGCAGGAGGGAGACCGATGCAGTATTCATGGTGAGTGACCACGATGACCATATCGATGGGATCCTGCGCTTTGATGAGGTCGAGAGCTGCGGGGATATCCGTCCTGTAGAGCGAATCGTCGGACCTCAAGAGCTTAGAGGACTGATATTCGACGTCCAGGATCTCTCCGATGATCTTCGCGCTGTCGAGAGCGCGGCCGAGCGAAGAAGTGAGAAGGGATATGGTCATATATCCTTCCGCCGCCCGCTGTATCTGCCGCGCCAGAAGCCCTATCTGCTTTTTGCCTTCGGGAGTAAGGCCCATGCGGTCGCTGTGCGTGGTGTACAGGCCATGCCGCACGATGACTAATTTGTGCATACAGCCTCCAATGTTTGTTGTTCATGCTAGGCGCCTCCTAGCCGGGTTCTTACATAGAAAAAATATCCCGATTATGACCTTGTGTCAATCTTGGTTGCCTCCACCATGAGGAACATGGGGATCTCTTTGCGGAGGCGGTCTTCCTCGGAAGAGCGCGGGCCTTTTTGGCTTTCCCGATGAGAGATCCATTCTTCGAGGCGCGTCACGGCGAGGCCGGCCTTGTTCAGAGCCTTCATATAGGACTGCAAGGGGCGGTGGAATGAGACAGTGAACTTCTTCTTGTCTGCCGACTTCTCTCCGGGCGTCATGTCTATGCTGAGGGCCTCATCGGACATATAGCCGTCGAGGCGGCGGTACTGCTTCGATGCAGCTTCGTCCCATTGCCAGCTGGAGCGGCCGGGTATGCGGAAGGCTGGATGGTTGAGGACGAAGACAAGGCGGCCTCCCAGCTTCAGGGTGCGGGCCGCTTCGGAGACAGCGCCAGCCAAGCTCTCTATGTTCTGAAGCGCGAGCACGACGGTCACAGCGTCCACGGATTCGTCTGCCATGAAGAGCATGCTATCCGCCGGAGCCGCGTGGAAGGCGATCTCCTTCGGGGAATGCTCCTTGGCAAAGGCGATGAGCTCCGGGGAGATGTCTGCGCCGATGACCTTGGCTCCTTTCTGGGCAAATGCCCGGGAGAAATATCCCTGGCCGCAAGCGGCGTCGAGGACCGTCAGGCTGGGCTTTGGATCCAGGATGCGCAGCAGGTTCGGGAGAATCACTTTTGCCTGGAATGAATCCGCCGAATCTTCGAGGAGCCCGTCGTACCAGCCGGCTACGCCGCCCCAGGAGGTGTTTTTCATGGTGGAACTATATCACACCTTGCGGCCCATGGCGGCAGCATCTATAATGCCTGGACTATGAAAATAAAAAACCTGCAGGCGCGCGAGATCCTGGACTCCCGAGGCAATCCCACGGTCGAAGTAGACCTTACTCTCTCTGACGGCTCATCCGGACGCGCCTCAGTCCCCTCAGGCGCTTCCACGGGCAGCCACGAAGCTATCGAGCTCCGCGATGGCGGCAAGCGGTATGGCGGCAAGAGCGTCCACAAAGCGGTGGAGCATGTGAATACCAAGATCCTGAAGGCTCTCAAGGGAAAGGATCTCGACCAGCGCAAGCTCGACAAGGCCATGCTCGATCTCGATGGCACAGCCAATAAGCGCGCTCTCGGCGCAAATGCCATTCTTGGCGTCTCCCTCGCCTTCGCCCATGCAGCAGCAAAGAGCGCCAAAAAGCCTTTGTACGCCTACTTCGGCTCGCTTATGCCC
>CAYSOS010000053.1:0-4607 GCA_964432735.1 uncultured Candidatus Saccharibacteria bacterium | reverse complement strand
AGTAACCACGCTTGGTTGGATTTATTCCAGTTAAAGAAGGTTTAAGTAAGTGTAAGCAGGCTTCAGTAACCCTGAATCCCGGGAAAATTTCAAAGAAATGGCAAAGAAAATAGTAAAAGTCGTCAAAGTCATCGCTCCGGCAGGCAAGGCTACTCCTGCGCCTCCGCTCGGCCCGACGCTCGGCCAGGCCGGCGTGAACATCGGCGACTTCACCAAGAAGTTCAACGATGCCACCAAGGGCATGATGGGCGACATGATCCCGGTCCTCATCAACGTCTACGAGGACCGCACCTACGACTTCAAGCTCAAGACCCCTCCGACCTCGAGCCTCATCCTGAAGGCTCTCGGCAAGGAAAAAGGTTCTGGTAAGCCGAATACTTCTAAGGTCGGCACGCTCTCCAAGACCCAGCTCAAGGAGATCGCGGAAAAGAAGATGCCGGACCTCAATGCAAACGATGTCGAGGCGGCCATGAAGGTCGTCGCAGGCACCGCCAGGCAGATGGGCGTGGATGTGAAATAAATCTCCATTCTTAGGTATAAAAACGCCGCTTCAAAACCGGTGTTTTTTATTACTTGCGCAAAACTACTTTGATGGTAGGGTAATGGCAGATTACCGATTACTTATGAAAACTATATATCTCGCGCACGCTCTTACAGGCGCATCAAAGGAATTCGTAGATCGCATGCTGGCTCTACGGAATGAGATCAATCAGCTAGGTGGTGTCCAAGTGCTGGAATTCAACTGGAAACCTGGCAAGGGTCCAGATAAGGCCATAAATACCTACGCCCATGACATGGCGCAAGTCCGCAGGGCAGATCTCATGGTCGCGATTCTCGACTATCCCTCTACCGGCCTTGGCATGGAGATTCTTATGAGATGTCAGAGGGAAGACCCAATACTTCTTTTTCATCAGCTAGGATCTCCGGTATCCAAAATGGCTACGGACTGCATCCGCTGGTACCGCCGCGACCCGGTGGTCGGTTCGGAACATCTTTCCGAACTTCATGACCCAGTCATTTATTATGGAAATGATGAGATTGTCGATGCTGTGAACAAATGGCTGCGGGCTCATCTTGAGCATGTGAGCCGTCCATTAGCCGATGATCTTATTGGCTGAACCAGTGGCAAGGCCGCATACAGATGCGGCTTTTTTATTATGTGCACATATACTATACTTGGGCCATCTTACGAATATGGCTACCGATCAGAAATATAAGAGGCCTTCGTGGGACGAGTATTTCATGGCCATAGCAGAGCTCGTGGGCACCCGCTCTACCTGCGATCGCGGCCGCACGGGCTGTGCCATCGTCAAAGATAAGCGCCTTCTGGTGACGGGCTACGCCGGTTCGCCCATCGGGCTTCCTCACTGCGACGAAGTCGGTCACGAGATGCACAAGGTGACCCACGAAGACGGCACCACTTCGGAGCATTGCATCCGGACGGCTCACGCGGAGCAGAATGCCATCGCCCAGGCTGCTCGCATGGGCATTGCCCTCGACGGGGGCACGGTGTACTGCAAGATGACGCCCTGCTACACCTGCGCCAAGATCCTCATCAACGCTGGCATCAAGAAGATCGTCGCTCTCAAGGACTATCATGCTTCCAAGCGTTCCAAGGAAGTCTTCGAGCAAGCCGGCGTGCGGCTTCAGATCATGAATCCGGAAGTCGAGACGTATGCGAAGATTCCGACAAAGAAGAAGCTTGCAAAGGCTGTAAAGAAATAGCATGAAGATCAAAATAAAAAAGCTTCACCCCGACGCCAAGATCCCCGAGTAAGCACATGCGGGAGATGCGGGCGTTGACCTTTTTACGGTGGAGGCTGTAGAGCTTGAGCCGGGCGAACGAAAATCCATACCCCTCGGTCTTGCCATGGAAATACCGGAGGGGTACGTGGGTCTTATCTGGGATAAGAGCGGCCTTTCGCACAAATACGGCATTAAGAGCTTTGGCGGCGTTATCGACAGCGGCTACCGCGGCGAGATACATGCGGGAGTCATGAATCTTTCAGACAAATACTTTAAGTTTGAAAAGGAAAATAAGATTGCTCAACTTCTCATTCAGAAAGTCGAGCGGGTGAAGTTCGAGGAAGCGGAAGAGCTCTCGGATACGGACAGGGGAAGAGGAGGCTTCGGTTCGAGTGGAAAATAAGGCAGGAAATAAAAATCCCGGCCGCAGGCGCCGGGATGCTTGTTATTTCTTCGTGATATCGTGCGAGCCCCGCTTGATGCTCCATGCGTCGGGACTTTCGTCGTGATGCATAACTGTGCCCAGGACATTTTTCCTGATCCAGTTTCCCATAGCTTGGGCCACGACTCGCAGGGTTGAATGCACCGTCTGTCCCGAGCGCAGTTCGGCGATATACACAGCCGATGGCAGCGAACAGGAGAGGTCGCATGCAACACGATATCCCATGGCGATGTAATACTGGCGGTCTGCATCGGTTGCGGAAAGGGCGTTCACGCGGATGGCAAGCGCCTCAATCTTTCCGGCAAGCTCGGTCCGATACTCTTCCGGCATTTCCTGCAGGTACCAGGGATGGAACCCGTGCTGGGTCGTGAGAAGCGGCATGATATGAGCCATGCTGCGATGCCTCTGGAGATCCCGGTACGATCCGAAGTCGAGCAGGAACTTGAAGCGGATATCCCCGAACTTTCGGAGCTCGGACGGAAGCTCGCTCTTGGCCGGACGGCTTTCGAGCAGGCTGGCGTACTTTTTGAGGCCCGCCATATCCAAGCGGGATTCTCCGGAAAATTCCGAAATATCCTCGTCTGCATAGGTCATGAGATCGCGAGCGGCCTGCACATAAGCCTCATCGTCCGGGTATGTCTTGTGGCTGAAGCTCGAAGGATACTTTTCCTTGAGCTTCGCTGTCAGGATATCCGCGATGCTCCGCACTTCGGCCAGAGGATAATGCCGCAGGCTCTTCAGCTGATCTGCGGCCTGCCTCAAGTTGGTGTGCCAGGCGACATAGGTCGTGCACCCTGCGGGCAGGAGGCATCTGCTGATGTCGAAGGCTCGGGCCTTGATTGCCTTTTCCCACACCTTGGCTTCCTGCCCTTCGGCAAGAGGATGCTTTTCCTTAAGCCAGGGAATGAGCTGTTCCAGAGTATCTTTGTACAGAGCCATCCATGCGTTTTGGATATCCGCGCCTTCCTGCGTGCCGAGAGGGTTCATGAGAGGCTGTGCAGACATGTCCAAATACCGGGTGCTGGCTTCCTGCCCGTTGTAGAGCGGAAACTGCTGGATGGCTTTTGCGGCGAGCATGCTCACATGCTCGATGAAAAGGCTCGTCGTGCCGCAGTCTCCGATGGACTTGTGCCCGTATCCGACGTAGTACTGGGCCATGAATTTGCCGGGACCTGCCTTCTTCACGGCATCAAGATGGACGGTAACGGTGCGGGGATCGCGCGAATACAGCGACTGGAGCATTGCCAGATCTTCTGGCGGGAGGTCGTCTATGACGAATATATCAGGGATAGTATTCATGATGTGAAGTATACAGTGTTCTGATTGCCATTTATACCCGCTCTGCTAAGATTGCGCAAGAACAGAAAACATTCGACAATACATACCTATGAGACCGCTATATATCGCTGTAGAAGGAGGGGAAGGATCAGGGAAGTCCAGCGTCTTGGAATTTGCCGAAGCGACATTCGGAGATTCTGTCGTATACACCCGCGAGCCGGGAGGATCTCCGTATGCCGAAGCCGAGCGCGCCCTCATCTTCGATCATCCGCTTTCCAAAGAAGCCTTGCCGGAGACGAAGCTTTGCCAGATGTTCGCCGCCAGATATGACACGATTGCGAAGAAAGTGGCGCCGGCCCTTGTGCAGGGAAAGCCTGTCATAAGCGACAGATCTGACGCCTCATCATTTGCATACAACGTCTGGGCGCAGTCCGGCCGCCGCCTCGAGACTCTCTTCTGGGAATTGAGAAAGGCGATGACTATCCGGCCGGACCTGTATATCTGGCTCGACGTGGATCCTGCTGAAGGCCGAAGGCGCGCGCAGGGCAGGAATAGCGCTACAGCCGCAAAGGGAAACCACTTCGATGACGAGAAGATCGAATTTTATCGCAAGGTCAGTGAGGGATATGCGAAATTCTTCGGCATGAAGAAGAATCTCTTCTTTCCTCGGGTATCCTGCGCGGTTATCGACGCGAACCAGCCTTTAGAGGCTGTGAAAAAGGAATTTCTCTCCAAGGTCAGCTGGCAGCTGAAGGATTAGACTGTGGAAAAGTCCGGGGATAACCTGTTGGCTATTCTTCTGGCTAAGGAGTAGACTACCTTTGTCAGTCGTTCTTTCTCTGATCTTGATTGTTGATCACACTGAAATGTTGTTAGTTCGGGCCCGCCAGTCTCTGCATCTGCTGGCGGGCCCTTTTTTATTCTTCCGTGACGTAAGTTCCATGCTACAATCCCTTCCATGAAAGACACCCAGGTCAAGAAGCTCATAGAAGCGGAGAAAAAGCGGCAGAAGAAGGCCGTCAACCTCATCGCATCAGAGAATTACGTTTCCTCGGATGTCTTGGAAGCTCTCGGCTCTGAGCTCACCAACAAATACGCGGAAGGATATGCCGGCAAGCGCTACTATGGCGGCAACGAAGTC
>CAYSOS010000052.1:0-4913 GCA_964432735.1 uncultured Candidatus Saccharibacteria bacterium | reverse complement strand
GGGCGCGCCCCTCGAGGGGCTGGATGTGCCGTTCCCCTTGGGCGCCCGCCGGCATCTTCCCCATCTTCGGCTCCAATTTTTCCGCGGATCTGCGGAAGAAAGGCATCGAGCTCGTCTTCTGGCGCACCCTCATCCCGAACTACTTCAAGATCCCGAACATCCGCTCCTGGTTCCTGCGCGACCACCGCAGGACACTGGTCATAGACGAGAGAATAGGATACACGGGGAGCATCTGCATCAAGGACAACATGCGGGGCTGGAGGGATTCGAACGCCCGCTTCGAGGGGCCTATCGTCGCCCAGATGCAGAACGGCTTCGAGCGCATGTGGGCCCGCGCCACGAAACACACCCGGATCCCGCCTCCCCTGCGGCCCACGGATCCCGAATTCCGCTACGAGACCAACTATCCCGCCCCCGGCAAACGCCGCATCTACCGTACTCTCGTCGACGCCATCCGCTCTGCGCGCTCGCACGTCTACCTCACCACGCCATACTTCGTGCCCACCCGCCGTCTCGCCCGCGTCATCAGGCTGGCCGCCCACCGTGGCGTGGACGTCCGCCTCGTCGTGCCGGAAAAGACCGACCACTATCCCGCTATGGACATCGGCATGCGGTCATTCTTCGCCCAGCTCCTCCATTCCGGTGTGCGCATCTTCCTCTATCCCAACAAGAACGGGGATTCCCTCATCCACGGCAAGACGGTGGTCATAGACGGCAACTGGGCCACTATCGGCTCCTTGAACCTCGACAACGTCAGCCTCCTCTATAACTATGAGGCCAATATCGTCTCCACCAATCCCAAATTCGCCGAGGAAGTAGAGGCCCATTTCATTCACGACATGAATACATCAGTCGAAGTGAAGAAAGACGAGTGGAAGAACCGCTTCTTCCTGGAAAAGCTGCCGGAATACGCCATCAGGCTCGTACGGAGGTTCCTATAATAAAAAACTGCTAACCCGATTTGGATTAGCAGTTGGTTTCAAACCACGTTTTGGACGTAGCTATGAGATGTCGTTCGGGAAATAATACCCTTCGGGGTAATAGTGCCCGTTGTAGTAGCCTCCCGAGAAGTAATAGGTACCATCCGACTCCATGTCGAAGATCGCCCAAGCAGGGCGGGATGGAATGCTTCCGGCTATCGCGTCTTCGATTATCTCGACATCGCGATCGGAATCGTTGCCATCGTACAGACCATCGGGAATGAACCATAGCCCAGAGCCGGGGTCCCAGTAGATGCCATTGTAGAATGCGTTTGACTCACCATACCCCGGCTGGCCAGGTGACGGCGGAGTTGGCGGAGTACAGACACCCGGGTTCAAGTAATGACCCGGATAAGGTTCAGCATGAGCCGTGTTGAAGGCGCATAGCGCAAAAAGCGCCATGGATATCAGTACATATGTGATTTTTTTGTTCATAACCGAGTGGACTATAGCATAGTATATGGCCTTGCATAGAGCCAAGTCTCATGCTATAAATATCTCCTCAGTCCATAAGTTCCAATTCGTTGGCTATACGCGTCAAAATCAACCATCAGATCAAAGTGCCCGAACTGCGGGTCATCACCGCAGAGGGCGAGAACCTCGGGGTCATTTCTCTTACGAAAGCCCTCGAGGAAGCCCGCACTCGGGGCCTCGATCTGATCGAGATCTCCCCGACCGCTCAGCCTCCGATCGGAAAGATCATGGACTATGGCAAGTACCTTTACGACGAGAAGAAGAAGACCAAGTCCGCCCGCTCCAGGACCCAGACGACGGAAGTCAAGAGCGTCCAGGTGAAGATCGGCACCGGCGAGCATGACCTGACCCTCAAAGCAAAGCGCGTCTCCGAGTGGCTTGCAGAAGGCAACCGCGTGAAGATAGACCTCTTCCTCGTGGGCCGCTCTAAGTATATGGACTTCAACTTCTTGAAGGAACGCCTTGAGCGCATCCTGAAGCTCATTACGGTGGACTACAAGATCGCCCAGGAAGCCGTGAAGGGACCCAAGGGCCTCACCATTTACGTAGAAAAGAAATAACCACGCACAATTTATCACCATGTCCATCAAGACCAACAAATCATTCGCCAAGCGCTTCAAGGTGACCCGCACCGGGAAGATCTTGTCGCGCAAGCCCGGCCAGAACCACTTCAATGCCAAGGAGCGCACCCGCACGTCCATGAGCAAGAAGCGCATGGTGGCCGTCTTCATGGACAACAAGGCAAAGAGCCGCTTTTTGAATAACCTTTAATCATCACCTAACCCACTTCCATGACACGCGTAAAGAAAGCAGTAAATGCACTCAAGAACCGCAGGAATGTCCTCCGCCAGGCCAAGGGCTTCCGCTTCCGCCGCTCCACCAACGAGCGCGCCGCCAACGAGGCCCTCGCTCACGCAGGCGCCTATTCCTTCGCCCACCGCCGCGACAAGAAGGGCGACTTCCGCCGCCTCTGGAACGTGAAGATCAACGCCGGCCTCCGCGCCATCGACCCCGAGCTCTCCTACTCCAAGTGGATGGGAGCAGCCAAGAAGGCAGGCATCCTCCTCGACAGGAAGGCTCTCGCCAATCTCGCAGAATTTAAGCCTGAGACGTTCAAGAGGGTTGTAGAATCGGTTAAATAAGAAAACAAAAAAGCGGCCCGGAGGCCGCTTTTTTTTGGGACTTTTAAATCTGGAACTTCTTCGTTTCCTTCAAATAATTTTATTCACAAAATAGCGTATCCGTGCTCTAAGATATTGTTATTTAACAACGTCGTTCGGAATATTCCACCACAGTATTGCACCACACCTGTCAATAAAAATTTTTGAACGAACGGATGTGCACCTGTCTGGCCCGAACACTATTCGAGTTCATACCCCTTCAAGCGTTCCGGCATCATGGCCTTCACGCCAAGCTCGTCGTTCAGGCGCTGTGCCAAGTGCATGGAAGCGCCTGGCTCTCCCATGGCCACGAACACCTGCTTCAGCTTGGGCGCCGTTGACACGAACTCGACCAGATGGTCGCTGTCCTTGTGGGCAGAGTAGCCGTATATGTTTTCGACGTGGGCCTTCACGGTTATGTCCTGGCCGTGGATATGCACTTTCTTCACGCCGTCGGCGAGGGCACGGCCGAGGGATCCTGGGGATTGATACCCCACGAGAAGGAGGGTGCTCGAAGGGTCCGGCAGGAAGCGCGCCTCGTGCGATATGACGCGTCCGCCCACGGACATGCCAGAGCCTGCCAGGATGATCTTCGCGCCCTTCATATGCTCGATGCCGCGCGAATCATTCTGGGACTGGGTGTATTCGAGCTTCGGGAACTCGAAGATATCGTCTCCCCTGCGGATCTGCTCCTGCGCAACGGCATTGAAGAGATCCGTATTGGCACGGTATATGTCCGTTGCCTTGATACCCATGGGAGAGTCCACGAAGACCGGCACGGAAGGTATCTTCCCTGTCTCCACCATATTGTTGAGCTTATACAGAAGAACCTGCGTGCGGTCTATGGAAAATGCCGGGATGACGAGTGTTCCGCCGCGGGCCAGAGCGGCATTGACGATGCCTTCCAGCTTGGCGTCCCGCTCTTCCTTGGGCTCGTGGTTGCGGTCCCCGTAGCAGCTCTCGATGATCATATAATCCGCGTCGCCGGCAGGCTCGGTATCCCGCAGGAGGGGCGCCGGGGAGTTGCCAAGATCGCCCGTGAAAAGGATCTTCTCCTTCCCCGCGACCGTGACCTCCACCATGGAGGAGCCAAGAATGTGTCCGGCGTCTTTCAGGAATATGGAAATGTCCGGAGCGATGGCCGTCTGCGTGTGGTATTCGATAGTCTTCCAGCTGTTGAAGACCGGTGCCACGTCCGCGTCCACGTAGAGAGGCTCTTTGCCTTCCCTGCGAGCCTCGTCCGCGAGAATGCCTGCGGCATCATGGAGTACGAGCTCCGCCAGATCTCGGGTCTGCGGCGTGGAATATATGGGGCCTGTGTATCCCTCCTTCACAAGCTTGGGAATGCGGCCGACGTGGTCCAGATGAGCATGCGTAATAACAAGAGCGTGAATGGAGGCGAGATCATACGGAAATTTTTCGCGATTCTCTTCCTGGGCCACGCGCTCGCCCTGTACCATGCCGCAGTCGACCAGGATGCGCGTGCCTGCGGCGGTCTCCAGCAAAAAGTTCGCGCCGGTCACCGTGCCGACGCCTGTGCAGAAGATTATCTTGATGCTGCCTTTCATGTTCCCATTATACCGTAAACAAAAACACCGCCCTTTGCGAGCAGCGATGTCCTTGATAGGTTGCGAGTATAATAACCTGTTTGCACAGGTGGGTCCTCTCACATCCAACCCCGAAGGGCGGATGAATGTGAACAGCCGAACTGTTCGTCGAAGTCCCGTTATATATTGATTTTGTAGATTTTATACTACGCAACCTGCATCCATTGTAGACCTCCTGCGGGCGGGCGCAAGTGGCCAAAACCGCCACGACATCATTCCAGGATTCCGTCGAGATTCACGTCGTATAAAATAGCCTCCTGCACGAGCCTATAGTCGATGATCTCGCCCTTTTTGAACCAGTGGGCGATCTCGTCTTCGGCCTCTGCGGGCGAACCAGAGGCATGGATGAGGTTGCGGATGGCGCGCTTGTCGACATTGCTCAGATGATACGAATCGATGACGAAGTCGCCGCGGATGGTGCCCACATCCGATGTGCGCGGCTCTGTGCCGCCGACGAGCTTTCGGACTACCTCCACCGCATGGACGCCCTGCCAGGCCATGGCGACTACGGGTCCTTTGCACATATAGTTGACGAGGTTCTTGAGGACGGCTTTCGAGACCGTTATCGGGTCCTGGCTCACTGGATGCTTCTCTCCCCTGTCGGTGTAGGCTTCGATGGTCTTCTCGCGGGTCTTGAGGAGCCATTCCGGGTCGAGGGTTTAGTGCCCCCGGATTAGTCTAGGGCTAAGCCC
>CAYSOS010000051.1:0-4984 GCA_964432735.1 uncultured Candidatus Saccharibacteria bacterium | reverse complement strand
TTTTTTATTGGAAGTAGTATGAGGGTTTACATTTTCTCAATGGCAAAAATACTAAACCTGGTTCCAGTTATTTTGTTTTAAGGGGAATTGTGTAACTTTATTGATTCCAAGATTTTCAACTAACCATTTTTTGGAGGTATGCAAATGCACCGCCGCCTAGCCTTGAGTTAGTGGGTCGCCATTTTGAAAAATTTGGCTTCCCGCTAGTAATTGACGACAACATTATTCCCGACGACGACACGACTTTGTTCGTCTGTAGTGGGATGCAACAACTAAAGAGCAAGTTTCTCAATCCCGACCAAAGCAAATATGGGTCGCTGCAATCATGTATAAGAACCAACGATTTAAAATTGGTAAGTGATGGCATTCATTTGACCTACTTCGAAATTGTTGGTAATTTTAACACCGACTTACTTAACGAAATTCTCTATGTCGAGCATATTGCTACTCGATGTGATTCGTTTCAACTCGGTCAATCGCAACAGACGTTTGTGAAGAAGAACGAATTGTTCCTTGATCATTCGCAGGTGCAACTCAATGTGTTCAAAGAGATCGGCACTCGCTTCGATAAGAGAATTTTTCAAAAATTCCTCGTCGATCTTGAGGAAGCGGAATTCATCCAGAAGGGGTATGAAAGACTGGGGTCCAAGGAATGCCCCCTCCATATAGATGAATGTCTTCTCGAGCTTCTGCCTCATGCAGCGAGCGTTCGCGCAGTCGATGAGCTCGCCGAGCTCGTAGAATTCCAAGCCTGTTAGGATGGGCACGTCTTCGGGCCTGAAGTCTGCAGTCAGATTCCAGATGCCGGGTCTCGCATTGTAGAAGTCGATCTGTGTAAGCACTCGTGTCATAGTCTGTTGCCGTCTCATGCGGCTGTTCGAGGTTGTGGGGAACCGATCCGCATCTGCGCGGATCTATGGAGTTTCTGCCCCTGATATTGGCTCAAAATGGCCATGCTGTCAATTTTCTGCTACTATTTCGCCCATGAAGGACACGAATGAAAAGCCGGCCGTTCCCGCCAGCCTACCCGAGAATCTCCCGGAAAAATTCCTGAAGCCGTATGATCCCGCCGCCACCGAAGATCCTATCTATTCGCGCTGGGAGAAGAGCGGCTATTTCGATCCGGACAAGCTGCCAGCACGGAACAAGAAGGGCGAGCCGTTCTCCATGGTCCTGCCGCCGCCCAACGTGACGGGCCTGCTCCATATGGGCTCGGCGCTCATGATCGCCATCGAGGACATCATGGTCCGCTACGCCCGCATGCAGGGCAAGGAAACGCTCTGGATCCCCGGCACAGACCATGCCGCCATCGCCACGCAGTCCGTGGTGGAGAAGAAGATCCAGAAGGAAGAAGGGAAGTCGCGCCACGATCTCGGCCGCGAGGAGCTTCTTGCCCGCGTGGACGCATTCGCCAAGGAAAGCCAGGACACCATCATCGGCCAGATCCGGAAGATGGGCGCATCCATCGACTGGTCGCGGCAGGCATTCACCCTCGACGAGAAGCGGAGCCTCGCTGTCCGCACCGCTTTCAAGAAGATGCACGATGACGGCCTCATCTACCGCGGCTCGCGCGTGGTGAACTGGGACCCCAAAGGCCAGACGACCATTTCCGATGACGAGATTGTCTATGAGGCGCGCAAGGCCACGCTCTATACATTCAAGTACTCCAAGGACATACCCATATCCATTTCCACGACGCGCCCCGAGACCAAGCTCGGAGACGTAGCTATCGCCGTCCATCCAGATGACGAGCGCTATAAGAAATATATCGGCACGGAATTCAAGGCCGTCTTTGCGGGCGAGCCGATCACGCTCACAGTCATCGCCGATCAGGCCGTCGAAAAGGAGTTCGGCACCGGCGCTCTCGGCGTGACGCCTGCGCACTCCATCACCGACTGGGAGATGGCCCAGAAGCACGGCCTGCCCCTGAAGCAAGTCATTAACGAATACGCCAAGATGACCGCAGGCGCAGGAGGCATCAGGGACAAGAAGACCGCCGAAGCCCGCGAAGCCGTGGTCGCCTGGCTCAAGGCCGAAGGCCTTCTCGAAAAAGAAGAGGAGATAGACCAGAATGTCTCGACTGCCGAGCGCACCGGCGGCATTGTGGAGCCCTTGCCCAAGCTGCAGTGGTTCGTGGCTGTGAATAAAGAATTCTTACACAATGGCACGAAGACGACACTCAAGAAGCTCATGATAGAAGCCGTCTCTTCGGGCTCGACCAAGATCATCCCCGACCGCTTCGAGAAAATATACTTCCACTGGATCGAGAATCTCCGCGACTGGTGCATCTCGCGACAGATCTGGTACGGCCACCGCGTGCCGGTGTGGTACAAGGGAGATGAGATCTTCTGCGGCATCGAGGCGCCGAAGGGGAGCGAGTGGAAACAGGACGAAGATACCCTCGACACCTGGTTCTCTTCGGGCCTCTGGACTTTCTCCACGCTTGGCTGGCCGGATGAGAAGGAATTCAAGGCTCACAGGCGCTTCCACCCCACGGCTATCCTCGAAACGGGCCAGGACATCCTCTTCTTCTGGGTAGCCCGCATGATCCTCATGAGCACCTATCTTCTCGGCGAGGTTCCATTCAAGACAGTCTACCTGCACGGCCTCGTCCGCGACACCAAGGGCCGCAAGATCTCCAAGTCTCTCGGCAACAACATAGACCCGGTGGAGATGATCGCCAAATACGGCGCGGATGCCGTGCGCATGTCCCTGGTAGTCGGCGTCGGGCCCGGCAACGACAGCAAGGTGGACGAGCAGAAGATCAAGGCCTACAAGCTCTTCTCCAACAAGCTCTGGAACGTGGCCCGCTTCGTATTCTCTGCGGCAGACAAAGCGAAGTACGACCCATCATTCTCGAAATGGTCGGAAATGGACGCTGCTCATATGAAGGCCTTGGAGGACCTCCTGGCAGAGATCACCAAGGAAATGGACGAGTACAAGTTCTATCTCGTGGCCGAGAAGCTCTATCGCTACGTATGGCACGAATTCGCGGACAAGATCATCGAGGGATCGAAGCCGATCCTTTCTAGCGCTGACGCGGCCGCCAAGGCATCCCGCGAGCAGTTCCTGCTCCGCGCGCTCGCAACCGCGCTGAAGGCCCTGCACCCATTCATGCCCTACATAACCGAGGAGATCTGGTCAGATTCGCCGTTTTCGGCAAGAACCCTGCTCATGGTCGAGCCTTGGCCGCTCTAGGCTTCGCCGAGCCCCTGTAATCCACACTCTGCCTCGCCGCCCGGAAAGCCCTGCGGTACAATATATGCATGAAAAAATATCTCGCCGCTGGCGTTGTGCTCCTTGCTCTGTTCGTGGGGAAGTCGAGTGTCGCCTTCGCTGCTACGACCGAGAACATCACGGGCTTCGCCTGGTCTTCCACCATCGGATGGATCCAGTTCGATACGGGCGTAGCCAGTCCTGTCACGGTGACCACCGCTACCGGCAACTGGGGCGGATATGCCTGGTCCTCCAACATCGGCTGGGTGAGCTTCAATGCGGCTGATACCGCGTATTGCGGCGCGCAGGCCAACGTCAATATCTCCACTGGCGCTGTCACCGGCTGGGGCAGGGCCCTTTCAGCTGCCGGCCACGAAGCAGAAGGCTGGAACGGCTGTCTCGAGCTCTCCGGCACCAACCACGCGTCTCCGGATGCTTCGGGCAACGGCGGCGTGACCATGGATACCGCGACTGGCGCCTTCACCGGCTATGCCTGGGGCGGAGAAGTGGTCGGCTGGGTCCAGTTCAACACAGGGGGCGCAGGCGGCGTCGCCTGTTCCAATGCGTGCCGCCCGTCCGTGCCCATCACGACGGTGTCCTGCAGCCCGTCAGGCGTCACCGCAGTCACGGCTCCTGCAGTCGTGCCTTTCACGGCGACCGTGACCGGCGGAAGCGGCGTCTTCGAATACAGCTGGGATAACGGCTCCACCTGGAGCGGAGCGTCCTCATACTCGCCTTCATACACCACGCCAGGCACTGTCGCCGGCCCCCAGCTCAAAGCCCGCAACACCGGAGATCCGACTTCTGCTAAGGCTGCATCCCCGAACTGCGGCAATGTCACCGTCACCGGAAGCCTCACGGTCGGCATCGGCCCGAACCCTGCGACCGCTTCTGCTTCTCCTGTGGCCGTCGGCAAGGGCAGGAGCTTCGGCCTTAAGTGGAGCCGCTTCCTCACCCCGACCTACTCCTGCACGGCGACGGTCGGTCCTTCTCTCGGCCACCCGAGCTGGTCCGGATGGACGGGCGCAGACTTCTCTACGAGCGGCAACACCGGCGTCTTGAACACTTCCGCCACGACGCCTATCGGCAGATACACCTTCACGCTCTCCTGCGTCGATACGGCGCCTGCTTCGCCCGGCCCCAACTATTCCGCTTCCGCAAGCCTGAACATCACGACCGTCACCGAGAACGAGATCTAAGCACCTCAAGCTCCCGCGCGCCACACCATACTCCCGTGCCAGCCCAGCTCCGCCGCATAGATACCCATGCGCACGTCCACGCCTCCGAGTTCGATCAAGACCGCGAGGCCGTGATCGTTCGCGCCCTGGAAGCCGGGACGGGCGTGATGAACGTCGGCACGGGGCTTCAGAGCTCCAAGGATGCCATAGCCCTCGCCGAGGACTATCCCGAAGGCCTGTGGGCCGTCATAGGCAGGCATCCTGTGGACGATGGCCCTTCCGAGCCTGCCTTCGATATGGAGGCATATCGCGCTCTTGCCAAGCACCCCAAGGTCGTCGGCATAGGGGAGTGCGGCCTCGACTATTTCCGCCTGGATCCCGCCACATCTGCCTCCGCCAAGGCCACCCAGAAGCGATCTTTCTCGGCCCAGATCGCCCTGGCCAATGAATGCGGCAAGGCCCTCATGCTCCATATCCGCGAAGCATACGGGGATGCTCTGGAGATCCTCAAGGCAGAGGCGAGGGTGAAGGGGAACTCTCACTTCTTCGCCGGCACCATCGAAGAGGCCAAAGGCTTCCTGGATCTGGGC
>CAYSOS010000050.1:0-5067 GCA_964432735.1 uncultured Candidatus Saccharibacteria bacterium | reverse complement strand
AAACATCTCCCTCAAAGTTCTACGCATGGCATAAAGGCATTTTTGATGCGCAAGGCCAGGAAAATTCAGGGTGGGCTACACCGGACAAGATACGGTCGGTAACTGCCGACATCTTCGGAGCTGATGTGGCTGACCAGATACTCGCTCTTGCAGAAAAGAACTCCGCTTCTTATCAAAAGGAAATAGATGCCGATAAATCAGAAGCCGCGTCTTTCGGCATATCAGCAACCCCATCATTTGTCATAAATAAGACTCTGCTCATAGGCGCTCGACCGTATGAGAGCTTCAAGTCTATTATAGATACGGCGATTTCAGGAAAATAAAAACCCTGTACCGCACAACGGTACAGGGTCGCGAACTTGTCAGTCTTATCAGGGCATCTCATAGATGTCCCCGCGGACCTCTCTGGGCTTCGGATCCTTGCTGGTGACGAACATCGTGTAGGCCCCCGGCATGAGAGTCGCCACGATGACGGCATCCTTCGCGCCCTTCGGAAGCGGGGCACTGACGCCCCACGAAGTGACCGGCTCAGCCTTCACGATCCCGGAGTCCTGCACATTCGGAACGAGAGTCGGCCCCTGCTCCCAATCATCATTGGAAGCAATGATCGCTCCTTTCCCGTTGTATAGAGTCAGGGTGGTGTCGGTAGATGCCGTGCTCACTCCCAAAGGAATGAGTGACGGGCCGGCGCCTTCGAGCAGAACCTTGAGAGGAACATCGTTATTGATCGGCAGCCACTTGGCCGGATCAGGATCGTCGTTGACGTTCACGATCACAAAGCCGATGATCATCGTTTGTCCAGGATTGTTCGGAAAACTCCAGCCTCGGGTGGACAAGCCCCCGATCTTGGAATTAGGATTGTACGGATCCGCGTCATAGAATTCGCCGAGGTTGACGCCTTCCGGGACATCGCCGACGACTTCCATCTGGAACGTGGTCACACCGGGGTTAGTGCGGTACATGATCGCAGAATCCGAGCTTCCGACAGTAAGGCCGAACATTCCGACCTGATTGAACATCTTGACCATGGCATCTGTCGAAAGATTATCGGCATAGCCAGTGATCGGCGTGCTCCACGGAGGAGGCACGTTCACATCCAAGGTTTTGGCGTCCTTGAAGACCTTGAAGCCGACCCCGACCCAGCCCTGGAATTGAGGGTCGGCGCTGTGTAGAGCTTCGGTCGCTGGCATATTGACGTTGACCAGCCCCTGACCGACGGCCCGGACCATTCCCTTTTTCGCCTGACTTCCGACGACATAGAGGCCCAACGTCATGTTGGTCCATCCTCCAGCCGCACCGGCCATTTGGGTAGAATATACCCGCGTCGAGACGGCATACAGCCGCGCGACGACTTTTGCTTCGCAATGCACACCCAGGATTAAACTGAGGTACACCACGAGTATCGTTCTTAGAACTTTCATGGTTCCCTTCCTTTCTTTGAACTGACGTTTATGTGATTGCCAAACAGCAATTGTTAACTGTCAATATTATACTCTATAATACACCATTATGTCAATACCATGTACCTGGGGATAAATATGGAACAAATTTGGCTTAAATGCTGGTAGAATTAGGCTATATTATTCTTGTAATCCTTATGAAATCTCACAAATCCATCCTTATCGCCTTGATTTTGACTGTAGTATTAGGAGGAATAGCCTATGCGGCCAGCGATCCGACCTACTTCATAGGCGTAAATGGCACTGCCTATTATGCGCCAAAGGAAGGAGATACCGTTAAGGTCGACGAGACGATAAGCGGTACAGGCGTATGCCGTAATGTGAATGATGTTCTCGGCGACCATAATGTCTTCATCCCCACGAGCAATCCGGATCATGATACAAATGGATACGAGTGGGCATCCTTCATAACGAATGTCCCAGGAAGCGTGGCTCGCCTTTCACTGTGCGCAGTTTCTACTCCTGGCTGTACCGACCCGAGCGCACGTAACTATAATCCGAGCGCCACAACTGACGATGGCTCCTGTGCGTTCAGTCAATGCTTCGACCTCAACATTGACGCATACGATAACGCTCTCCATGCAGCGACCGGTGGAGGTCTGCCTATCTGCGCAAGCGGAGCTTTCGGTCCCGACTATACTACCAGCGTAACAGAGGGCCCTTGGGTTACGCGAGAAGACTGGATCCCTCTCATCGGCGTCTGTGATGGATACGCGACTGGTGCCTATTCAGGAAAGATCACATCAGTAGGAAGCTACTACCCTTGTGGTCCCTCGTACGGCTGCACGGATCCAAGCGCGAGAAATTATAAGCCTGCAGCAACGGTAAATGATGGATCCTGCACGTACTAATTCAAGAAATATATGAATTCAACTGCACATACCGCCCTTAAGTACAGCCTTCTTGTCCTTGTCCTCATAGGTCTGGCATATGGGTATCAGGTATATCATACCGACCAGCTTATAAAGAGCGTGTCTCCGACAAGCATGTTGTTACCGAATTCTTCTACCTCCTCTCTCAAGGCCATGATCCTCCAGAAGATGGGCTCGACAACACAAGACAATCTTAAATCTCACTTCGCATTTGTCGCTTCGAATTCCGTACAGACCGATACTGTGGGAATAGTATCTTGTTCTGCAATACCCGCGGTCTCCTCCATGAAGCGCGGAACGAACGTGACGTTCAAGAACGCTGACAATGCTACTCGCACCATCGCTTTCAGCCCCAAGCAGACGTTCACCCTCGCCCCTAACGCGACCAAGAGCATGAAGGCTTCCTTCGGCGTAGGCGCTCCCGGTCTCTACGGCTTCACCTGCGACAAGTCCGCCGGATTCGCCGGCATGGTCCTCATATTGAACTAACCGGCTCTACCGGCTACTATAGGGTTGCGCACGCACCCGCGCCCGGGTGGCGAAATTGGCTATACGCGCAAGACTTAAAATCTTGTTTCCGTTCATTCGGAAGTGTGAGTTCGACTCTCACCCCGGGCACTATTTAGGCAAAATTCTTAAGGAAGCTCCTCCGATGCTCAGGGATAAGTCCGTGCTTTTTGATGGCCTTATAATGCGCCTTCGTGCCATATCCTTTGTGAATCTCGAATCCGTAGTGCGGAAATTCCCGGGCGAGCTTCTTCATGCGGCGGTCGCGCAGGACTTTGGCGCAGATGGACGCAAGGGCGATGATGGGCTCCTTTGCATCTCCGTCTATGATGGTCGTCTGATCTCCATATCGCGCTGACGCATACAGTGAGCCGTCGAGAAGGATCCTGCCGGAGACGCACTGTATTCCCCTCCGCTCGAGGCGCAGAAGGGCGCGGTTCAAGGCGGAATAGACTGCATAGGTGAGCCCTTTACCGTCTATGGTCTCCGACCGGGCGAATGAGACCGTGTATGCGACTTCTCCGCTCTTCGCGGAAACGCGAATGAGCCTGAACCACTCTTCCCGCTGCTTTTCGGAGAGCTGCTTGGAGTCTTTAACGCCGGCGAACTTGCGGAGGGTGGATGGGGCCCTCACCGCAAATACTCCTACGGCGACTGGGCCGGCCAAAGGGCCTCTGCCTGCTTCGTCTATGCCGATCAAATGTCGCACGGACTTTTTCATGCTGGACATGTTGGAGTTGGAGACTGCCGAAAAATTCATTGACACAAAATTGTATAATTAATGAAAGCGATCTGAAAAGATCCTTGCAAAATAAAGGCTAATAGGGACACAGGTTCCTACACATGTGAATAAAAAACCCAGAGGTTTCTAACGACCCTGTCGCCAGCGCGATCGCCAGTCCGACTCAATCCAATCAATCTGAGCTTAATTATGCCACCCGCGGTATCCCTCAACAAGGCGACACCCGATTGAAACAGTTGTAAACTACTGGCATGTCATCCCCTGCATCTTCCCGTTTCGTCCATCTCCATGCCCACTCCCACTATTCCCTCCTTTCGGCCCTGCCGCGCATAGACGAGCTCGTGGGCGCTGCGAAGAAGCTCGGCATGGACGCCCTGGCCCTCACGGACAACGGGAACCTGTATGGGGCCATCGAATTCTATAAAGCCTGCAAGAAAAAGGAGATCAAGCCCATCATCGGCGCGGATTTCTACGTTGCTGCCCGCGCCCGCACCGACATGCAGGCCGGCGTGGACAGCCGCCGCTTCCGCCTGGTTCTTCTGGCCGAGAATGAGACCGGCTACAAGAACCTGATAGAGCTCGTGACTGTCTCCCACATGGACGGCTTCTACTATAAGCCGCGCATCGACCGCGAGCTTATGGAAAAGTACCGCGAGGGCCTCATCGCCATCGTGCCGTCTTTCTCGGGCGAGATCGTCCAAGCCCTGAAGGGCCGCAGCCAGGAGAAGGCCGTGGAGATCGCCGACTTCTACAAGAAAACATATGGACCGAAGCTCTATATAGAAATCACGCGGCATCCGGAGATAGAAGGCCACGAAGCCAACATGAAGACCCTCATCGACTTCGCCCGCGCCCAGCATATCCCGATCGTGGCCGCCCACGACACGTACTACATCAAGCCCGAGGACCGCTTCGCCCGCGAGACCCTCATGCGGGTGAACTCGCACTCGGACGGCGGAGACCGGATCTCCGACAGCGACGACGATGACTTCTCCTTTATCTCCCCGGAGCGGGCAGAGGAGCTCTTCCGCGACATGCCAGAGGCTTTGGACAATGCCCGGAAGATCGCGGACACCTGCAACCTGGACCTGAAGCTCGGCTCATGGGTCTTCCCCAACTACATAGTCGAGAGCGGCCTCTCGTATGACGACGAGCTCACCCGCCTGGTGAACGAGGGATACGCCAAGCGCGGCGTCGAGAAGACGCCCGAAGTGATGAAGCGCGCTGAATACGAGCTCAAAGTCATCCGCGACAAGGGCTATGCGCCGTACTTCCTTGTGGTGTCGGACCTCCTGCGCTTCGCCCATGAGAACCATATCCTCACCACCATCCGAGGCTCGGTGGCAGGCTCCCTGGTGACGTACCTTTCCGGCATCACCAACGTGAATCCCCTCGAATACAAGCTGCCCTTCGAGCGCTTCCTGAACCCCGAGCGCCCTTCCGCCCCCGATATCGATATGGACTACGCCGATAACCGCCGCGACGA
>CAYSOS010000049.1:0-5075 GCA_964432735.1 uncultured Candidatus Saccharibacteria bacterium | reverse complement strand
CGCCAGGATGATCGAGAAGGTCGTCGAGTCTGTCGATGCCCCCATGCGTGCCTACCTCGATGGCAAGGAGATCGCCATCGATGATTTCAAGGTCATCGCCCGCAAGGCCGTCATCGCCAACAAGATCTTCCCGGTCTTCACGGGCTCATCCCTCAAGAACGTGGGCGTCCAGCTCGTCCTCGATGCCGTCGTCGACTACCTCCCGTCTCCGCTCGACCTCCCGCCGGTCAAAGGCATCAACCCCAACACCGGGGAAGAGGTCGTCCGCCACGCTTCAGACACCGAGCCATTCGCTGCCCTTGCCTTCAAGCTCCAGAACGACCCGTTCGTCGGCCAGCTGACCTTCTTCCGCGTCTATTCCGGAACCATCGAAGCAGGCACCTATATATACAATGTCACTACGGGCAAGAAAGAGCGCCTGGGCCGCATCGTCCGCCTCCAGGCAGACAAGCGCGAAGAGGTCAAGAAAGTCTATGCTGGCGAGATCGCTGCCGCCGTGGGCCTCAAGGACGCCCTCACGTCGCATACATTCTGCGATGAAGCCAATCCCATCGTGCTCGAGCAGATCAAATTCATGGAGCCGGTGGTCTCTCTCCGCATCGAGCCCAAGACCAAGGCTGACCAGGAGAAGATGGGCATGGCCCTCCGCAAGCTCGGCAACGAAGACCCGACCTTCAGGATCACCAGCAACCCGGAGACAGGCGAGACCATCATCTCAGGCATGGGAGAGCTCCACCTGGAGATCATGGTGGACCGCATGAAGCGCGAATTCAGCGTCGAAGCCAATGTCGGTGAGCCGCAGGTGGCATATCGCGAGACGATCATGAACGAGGCCGAAGCCGAACACAAGTACATCAAGCAGACTGGCGGCAAGGGTCAGTATGGCCACGTCCGTCTCACGCTCCGCCCCATGAAGCCGCTCGTCGAAGGCGAGAAAGTCCCGAAGAACGTCAAGCGCTACGATGATTTCGAGTTCATAAACTCCATCAAGGGAGGCGTCATCCCGGGCGAATTCATCCCGGCCGTCGAAAAGGGCGTCCGCGAAGCGCTCGACCGCGGCATCGTCGCCGGTTACCCGATGGTGAATGTCTCCTGCGAGCTCACCTTCGGCTCGTACCACGATGTGGACTCATCCGAGATCGCATATAAGATCGCCGCTTCGCAGGCATTCCAGGATGCAGCCAAGCGCGCCAAGCCGGTCATCCTCGAGCCCATCATGAAGCTCGAAGTCGTCGCTCCGGAAAAGTACATCGGCGACGTGAACGGCTCTATCGCTTCCAAGCGCGGCATGATCGAAGGCCAGGCCCCGAAGGGCCAGAACGTGTCCATCATCGCCAAGGTCCCGCTGTCGGAGATGTTCGGCTACACGACATCGCTCCGTTCCATGACCTCCGGACAAGGCTCGTCCCAGATGGAATTCGACCACTACGAGGTCGTTCCGGCCAACGTCGCCCTCGAGATCGCAGAGAAGAGGAAATAAGGCGTTTCTCAACTCATGAACAGAGCCGGCTCAAGCCGGCTTTTTCATATGGTATACTGATCCCATGAATCAATACTCTGTCTTTCAGTACGCGGTCATCCTCGCTCTCTGCGCCATCCTCACGTACTCGCTTCCGACGGTCCAAGCTGCCATCATGGGCGGTGGGCTCTAGTACCACGTCAGAAAGCTATGACCTGTTTGTGCGTCTTGTACATATACGCCTTCGGCGCTAAGCTAACGTCATGAAAAGATACACCCTTTTTGCTTTTGTCCTTGCCGTAGGGATCTCTACAGCCGGCTTTTCTGCGCAGCCCGTACGAGCCCAGACGGTTGCCTGTCCATATGGCTATACCTGCGTGCCCATTTCTGTTTCCCGCACACCGGTCGTATGCCCGTACGGCTACACCTGCGTTCCTATATCTAGCCCGACGTATCCTGCTTACCCCTCGTACCCCACGTATCCTGCATATCCGACCACGCCGACTCCTGTCGGCGCTGGACCTCTCCGCATCGTCTCGCCGAATGGGGGAGAGTCGTGGCAGACTGGCACGACGCACGCTATCCAGTGGACGTCTCCAGCATATTTCAGAGCTACCTATGCTGACATAAAGCTACAGCGCTCATTCCAATGCGCGACTTCTATCTGTCCCATGATCGCCTATGCGCCGATGACCATCGCAAGCAATGTGCCCATCAATCAGAATTCGTTCGCCTGGGTCGTCGGTCAGACGGCAACGGGCAATCCCTATAACACTGGCTCATACATGACGGTTCCCGACGGCCAATACACTGTGCAGATCTGCGAAACAGGCACCTCCAACTGCGATTCGAGCGATTCTGCCTTCACTGTGTACTCCGGATCTACCGGATATCCTGGTTATCCGAACTATCCAGGCGCGCAGGTCCCTATCATAAGCGGAATCGATGCCCCGACGACGCTCTCTGTCGGCCAGACCGCTACGTGGACTGTCCATGCTTCGGATCCGCAGAATGGAGTCCTTACCTATTCCGTCGATTGGGGAGATTTGGTCCAGCCTTCCTATGGAGCCTTGACCTCGTCCGCCTCCGGCCAGTTTACCCAGACGACAACCTTCACTCATGCGTACAATACGACAGGTACATTCACGGTTACATTCACAGTCCGCAATAGCGCGGGCCTCACGGCGCAGTCGCGGACGACAGTGAGCGTCGGATCGACGAGTACCAACCAGCCGCTTCGCGTCATCTCGCCGAATGGGGGAGAGACCTGGAGGCGCGGCAGCCAGCAGAACATCACCTGGACCACCCAGAGCACGACATATCCGTACTATTATCCGTACAGCAACACCGGAACGGTGCGTATTACTCTCAACTACCAGTGTCCGGCCGGAATGTACTGTACAGCTATATATAGACCAACGTATGTGATTCAAAATAGCGCCCCGAACTCGGGTTCATCTGTCTGGAACGTAGGAACTGCCACGGTTGACGGCGCTTCGGCTGTCAGTGTGCCCAACGGCACATATATAGTGAGCATCTGTAAGTACGATTCTTCATATTATGGCCAGTACAGCCAGTCCAGCTCGGCTTCGGCCTGCGATACAAGCGATTCGTACTTCACCTTGACGGACTAAGGAGGGCCGTGCTATCTTAGCGAGTACGCGCCTACCCGGCGTTTTATTTCTCCGAACGAGGAGCAGTGTGGCCAGATATGGTCATACTGTCCGAGCGAAGGAGAAACAAAGTAATCTTTATAAATCTTCATTACTAATTTATCTTTGACTCTCGTTGTGTGGCATCACGCCCAGACACTGCGAGTCAAAGCACTAAATCAATACCATGGCAGCAGAATTCAATCGTACGAAGCCGCACGTTAACGTCGGCACCATCGGTCACATCGACCACGGAAAGTCGACCCTCACGGCCGCTATCGTGGCTGTTCAGGCTCGTAAGGGCATGGCTAAGGAAAAGGCCTACGCCGAGATTACTAAGGGCGGTACGGTCCGCGATGCATCCAAGACCGTCACTATTTCTCTCTCGCACGTTGAGTACGAGTCCGACAAGCGCCACTACGCTCACATCGACGCTCCTGGCCACGCCGACTATATCAAGAACATGATCACCGGTGCCGCCCAGATGGACGGCGCTATCCTCGTGGTCTCCGCTCTCGACGGCGTCATGCCTCAGACCCGCGAGCACATCCTCCTTGCAGGCCAGATCGGCGTGCCGAAGGTGCTCGTCTTCCTCAACAAGTGCGACGCAGTCGCCGAGAAGGACCTTATCGACCTCGTGGAAGAGGAAGTGCGTGAACTCCTCAACAAGTACAACTTCGACGGCAAGAACGCCCCGGTCATCCGCGGCTCTGCTCTCAAGGCCCTCGAAGGCGATGCAGAATGGTCCAAGAAGATCGATGAGCTCATGAACGCTCTCGATACGTATATCCCTGAGCCTATCCGCGAGACCGACAAGCCGTTCCTCATGCCGATCGAAGACATCTTCTCGATCGAAGGCCGCGGCACCGTGGTCACCGGCCGCATCGAGCGCGGCATCGTCAAGGTCGGCGATGAAGTCGAGATCGTCGGCTTCAAGGACACCACCAAGACCACCATCACCGGCATCGAGATGTTCAACAAGTCCCTCAAGGAAGGCCAGGCAGGCGACAACGCAGGCCTCCTCCTCCGCGGTACCGCCAAGGACGATGTGTCCCGCGGCCAGGTGCTTGCAAAGCCGGGTTCCGTCAAGCCCCACACCGAGTTCGAGGCAGAAGTCTATATCTTGAAGAAGGAAGAGGGAGGCCGCCACACCCCGTTCTTCACCGGCTATAAGCCTCAGTTCTATATCCGCACCACCGACGTCACTGGCGAAGTGACCCTCGCCGAGAAGGTCGAGATGGTCATGCCGGGCGACACCGTGACCTTCAAGGTCAAGCTCGTGGCACCGGTCGCTCTCGAAGCAGCGCAGCGCTTCGCCGTCCGCGAAGGAGGCAAGACTGTCGGATCCGGAGTCATTACCAAGGTTATTGCATAAGCCTGTTCTATAGAATACTCACATGGCAGTCGCAAAGGACACAACGAAGAAGGCAGCAGCCAAGGCGCCCCGCGCCAAGAAGGCCAAGGCCGAAGGAGCCGCTCCTCACCTCCGCATCCGCGTGCGCGCCTATGAGCACAAGATCCTGGACGCATCCCTGCGCCAGATCATGGACACGGCAGCCCGCTACGATGCCGAGATCAACGGCCCCGTTCCGCTCCCGACCGAGATCAAGAAGTACACCGTCAACCGCTCTTCCTTCATCGACAAGAACGCCCGCGAGCAATTCGAGATGCGCGTGCACAAGCGCCTGATCGACATCGTGAACCCGAATCCGAAGGTCATCGAGGCTCTCACGAACCTCTCCCTTCCGTCCGGCGTGAATATCGACGTGAAGATGATGTAAGGCAGACACGGCTCTATACCGACCACCATGAAATTCATAACTGGACGAAAATTGAATATGACGCAGATCTATGACGCCGCCGGCGCAGCCATTCCAGTCACGGCAGTTGCCTTCCGGGGCACTATCGTCCCCACTGTCAGGAACAAGGACCCTCGAGGGCTCCACGCTGCTCAGTAAGCCTGG